>CACFEJ010000008.1 GCA_902565305.1 uncultured Prochlorococcus sp. | reverse complement strand
TTAACCTTAGTGAGATAATTTCCGCTTTAAATTTAATAGCACGAACCAACTTTTAAAATTCCATACCCTCAATGTTTAAAATCACAAAGAAACTTATTTTAAATCTTAAAGTTTTAAGGTTTTTTATTATTCCCACAATTTTAGTTTCAACTCCTTTTTTTAATAACATCCAAGATGCTAAAGCGGGGTTGGAATTTCAATGGGATCAAGACTCTAGTTATAGACGATTAAAGTGGTTTCAAAAAGAAGATAAAAGGAAATTTAGAAATACAATTTATTTTTTCTTGAGGCCATCCGATAGAAGAACTGATCTCATAAAAATTAATCTAGCAATCCCTAAAACCTTTAAATCCAATTTAAATAAAGAAAAAATTAGTTTTTGTAAAGTAAGAATTGGCGGTTTTGAGAATAGAACAAAATGTTTAGAAGAAATCCAATCTGATATCGATATCAATACTGATGAATCAGGCCTACGGTCCCTAGATATTTACCCTTACAGCCCAATCCCCTCTAGTAAAGAAAGTTATGCGATTGTCTTAAAAGTCATTAATCCAAAAAAATCAGGTTTATATCAATTTCATTCATATGGGCAACCTAAAGGGAAATCATTTTCAAGTTATTTAGGAAGCTGGACTATAGTGATCGATTAAATGATAAATTAAATAAGGATAATTAAACAAATGACTAAAAGAACTTTTGGCGGGACTTCAAGAAAAAGAAAACGTGTATCAGGTTTTAGAGTAAGAATGCGTTCTCATACAGGTAGAAGAGTTATTAAAAGTAGAAGACAAAAAGGTAGGGAAAGAGTAGCTGTATAAATTATGATTTAAATGGCCTTACCCAAGGATATGCGTTTAAAAGGTCACAGGACTTTTAATTATATTCACAAAAATTCCATAACATATTATGGGAAATTAATGACATTTAAAGTTGCAAGATCAAATCCAGCAATACTCTTGACCCATAAATTCACTAATACCTCAAACAAATTTAGGGTTGCAATTGCTATCAGCAAAAAAGTTTCTAAAAAAGCTGTAGAAAGAAATAAATTAAGAAGAATTCTGCAAGAGTGGTTATTAACAAACATTCAAAAAATTAATAGCCACAAACCTTATTGGTTACTTGTTAACCTTAAAATTGGAGATTTCCACAATGATAAAGGTAGACTTTTGGAGGAATTTCAAAACTTAATGTTCAAATCTCGTCTAATCAAATGATTAACATAAATGAAGAAACCTTTTATGAAGGGGGTCCTGCTAAAAGTGATTTAATAATAAATCTACTAGCGGGAATAACTATACTTGGTTTGCCTTTTACCTTTGCCGCAATAGTTAGAGCATTGTGGCTGAGATATAAAATTACCAATAAAAGAATTACAATTGATGGTGGATGGTTTGGCAAAAACAAAACACAAGTTTCATTAAGTAACATTGAAGAAATCAGATCTATTCCAAGGGGATTTGGTTCATATGGAGATATGGTTCTTATCCTTAATGATGGTTCAAAGGTTGAAATGAAATCATTACCTTTATTCAGAGAAAAGCAAAAATTTATTGAAGAAAATATAAATAGAAGATCTCAAATAACGAATCTCAACGAGGTAGAAGGATTTGCTACTAAATCCTAAATAAATTAATTACAAAAATCTTTTTTTCCTGTAAAATAAAATGTCTAATAAAATTTCATTCTCTTTAATATCGTGATAGGGTTCATTTCTGAAAAACTACTTATCCCGATTCTAGATTTTTTCTACGGTTTAGTTCCTAGTTATGGTTTAGCGATTGTTGCATTGACAGTTGTAATTAGAATTGCACTTTTTCCTCTAAGCGCTGGTTCCATTAGAAGCGCAAGGAGGATGAAGATTGCTCAACCAGTAATGCAAAAAAGGCAAGCAGAAATAAAATCTAAGTTTTCAGGTGATCCAAAGAAACAGCAAGAAGAACTTGGAAAATTAATGAATGAATTTGGCAGTCCCCTCGCAGGTTGCCTCCCCTTGATTGTCCAAATGCCCGTGCTATTTGCTTTGTTTGCAACCCTTAGAGGCTCTCCATTCGCTGATGTCCCGTACAATATAAATCTCAAGGTCATCCCACAAGATCAAGTAGCAGCCATTGATCCTAAACCTTACAAATCCCCACGACACTCTATATTTATTACAGAAAAATCACATTTCCCTGTAGTAGCAACTATCCCTGGTGGAACAAAATTAGGAACAGAAGAATCTATTAAAGTAAATTTACAAACAACAAATGGCAATAGCTATTCGGAAGTTTTATCTAAATACGATAACGGATCTAAATTCCTCCCCACTTGGAAGGTTTCTAAGGGATCCGAAAATCTTAAAGTTTCCCAAGACGGTACAGTAACTCCAATTAAACCGGGTGATGCAACAATCGAAGCGAAAATTCCTGGTCTAGCAGCCAAAAGTGGTTTTTTATTTATAAAAGCTCTTGGTCAAGTAGGTTTTTATGTAGATGGAGCAATTAATTGGGATATTGCTGCATTAGTTGGCGCTTTTGGATTAACCTTACTTCTCTCCCAAGTTTTATCAAGCCAAGGGATGCCTGCGAATCCACAGCAATCAACAGCAAATAAAATCACACCAATAATGATAACTGGAATGTTTCTGTTTTTCCCACTACCAGCTGGAGTATTACTCTACATGGTTGTTGCTAATATATTCCAGGCATTTCAGACTTTTTTGCTTAATAAAGAAGCTCTTCCTGAGAATTTACAGAAAATTTTGGATCAACAATTGTTAGCAAAAAATGAAGTAATAACAACTACTGCTTCAACTATCTCAGATAAAAGATTACCTTTCGAACCTAATAGTAAAAAATAACTTAATCCTAAATAATGAATTCATGGTGTAGAAATTTAGAGTTACTCATAAAATCAAGAAACTCATTAATATGGATCAGGACTAAAGAAGAGGAAAGATTAGAAAAGTTAGTTAATTTATCTTGTGAAAGAATAAATATAAAAAGATTTGTTTCCTGGGATTGTGTTAGCGGTTTAAAAGGATTAATAAATGAAGAAGGGAAATACTCAAACAATCCGTTAGGAGTTCTTAATTGGCTTAAAGAACTAAATTCTGAAGTTTCAACAGTTTTATTAGTTAAAGATTTTCATAAATTTTATGAAGATCCATCTATCAATAGAACTATTAAAGAACTATCCTCAGCGCTTAAAAAAACAAGTCATAATTTAATTATTAGTTCTCATTTATTTCCATCATCAGAAGAGTTGGATGAATTAATGGCAATTGTAAATTTACCTTTACCTAATCAAAGAGAATTGAAAAATCTAATAAAACAAATTGCTACCAATACCAATTCAAATCTAGAGGAACAAGACTTAAACGAACTTTCTATAGCTTCAAGTGGACTTACCGAAATAAAAGTAAAACAAGTCACCGCAAAGGCCCTTGCTCAAAGAGGAAAAATAAGCAAAGAAGATATTAAAGATATTCTTGAAGAGAAAAAACAAGTAATCGCCAGAAGTGAAATCTTAGAATTTTTCGAAGCGAAATCAAGTCAAGATGATATTGGTGGATTAAATGTTTTAAAAGTTTGGCTTAATCAAAGATACAGGGCCTTTACTAAAGAAGCTAGAGACTATGGATTACCTATTCCGAAGGGAGTCTTACTCATTGGAGCTCAAGGAACAGGGAAATCGCTAACCGCAAAATCAATTTCTAAGAGTTGGTCGATGCCGCTGCTTAGGCTAGATGTTGGAAGACTATTTTCTAGCCTTGTTGGTTCAAGCGAAGCAAGAACAAGAGAAGCAATATCAAGAGCTGAGGCCATGTCTCCTTGTATCCTTTGGATTGATGAAATTGACAAGGGCTTTGGTGGTGATGCTAGAAGTGATGGAGGAACAAGTCAAAGGGTTTTGGCAAGTTTGCTAACTTGGATGGCTGAAAAAGAATCCGCCGTATTTGTCATAGCTACCGCTAATGCTATAGATAAGCTTCCTGCTGAATTATTAAGAAAAGGTAGATTTGATGAGATATTTTTTCTTGATTTACCAAATTCTGAAGAAAGATTAAGTATTCTGGATTTGCACTTAAAAAAAAGAAGACCAAATTACAGTTTTCCTCTATCCACAATCATAGATAGAACAGATGGATTCTCAGGCGCAGAACTTGAACAAGCAGTGATAGAGGGGATGCATATTTCATTCTCTGAGAATAGAGAACTTGTCGAGAAAGATTTAATAAAGGCAGTTTCTGAATTAGTTCCCTTATCTAGAACAGCTAAGGAACAAATTAATTTACTAAAAGAGTGGTCAACTACTGGGCGGGCTCGATCTGCATCATAGTAAAAAATTTATCCAAAAAATACTCCGTAAGTTAGGAATCATTAATTTAGTTAATTTTTAGTCAAAAATCCCTAATAATGAATTTAGATTAACTATTTTAATTAAGGTATAAAAAAAAATAGTGTTAGATCAAAAATTAATAAGAGAAAATCCAACTTTAGTTGAAGAAAGTCTTTCCTTAAGAGGAAAAGTTTTTAATATTTCCCAAATACAAGAATTAACTCTTAAAAAAAAAGAAATTGATATAGAAATATCCAGTCTCCAATCTGAGAGTAAAAAGTTAAGTAAATTGATCGGTCAAGAAATCAGCAAATCTAAAAACAATGATTCTCAAGAAGTAAACAATTTAAAGAAGAAAGGAAATGAATACAGAACCAAAATTTCAGAATTTGAAGAGAAAAAAAGAACCTTAGATAAAAATATACATAATGAAATTTGTAATTTACCAAATTTACCTAGCAAGGATGCTCCTATTGGAAAAGATGAAAGTCATAATGTCCAAATAAAAACTTGGGGAGATCCGTTAGTAAAAGAAAATCTTAAATCTCACTGGGAAATAGGCGAAAGTCTTAATCTTTTTGATTCTGTCAAATCAACTAAAATATCAAAAAGTCGTTTTATTACACTCATTGGCAATGGTGCCAGATTAGAGAGAGCATTAATAAATTTTATGCTCGACATGCATACTAGCAATGGTTATTTAGAATTAATGCCTCCAGCTTTAGTGAATTCAGAAAGTCTTACCGGATCTGGTCAATTACCTAAATTTTCAAATGAAAGTTTTAAGTGTTCTAAAGACGACCTATGGCTTTCTCCCACTGCTGAAGTTCCACTAACTGCTTTTCATAGAAATGATATTATTAATTCCAACCAATTACCTCTCAAGTATGTTGCATATAGCCCATGTTTTAGGAGAGAAGCTGGAAGTTATGGAAGGGATACAAAAGGTTTAATAAGACTTCATCAATTTAATAAAGTGGAACTATATTGGCTTTGTGATCCAAATAAATCTATTGAAGCTCATAAAAAGATCACCTTTGATGCAGAAAGTATTTTGAAAAAGCTAAATCTACCTTACAGATTAGTTGATATTTGTACTGGTGACTTAGGTTTTTCTTCAAGCAGAACTTTTGATCTTGAAGTCTGGCTCCCAAGTAGTAAATGTTATAGAGAGATTTCAAGTTGTAGCAACTGTTTAGACTTTCAAGCCCGCAGATCATCAATAAGAGCAAAAATTGATAAAAAAAATATATATCTGCACACCTTAAATGGTAGTGGGCTTGCGATTGGAAGAACTATGGCTGCTATCCTTGAGAATGGCCAACAAACAGATGGCAGCGTAAAAATCCCAGATGCTCTAATTCCATATTTTGGATCAAATATTTTAAAAACTGCTTAATATATTTAAATGAACGTTTTAACCTCAATTACAGTTCTAGGATTTCTCATTTTTTTTCATGAGATGGGACATTTTCTTGCGGCAATTTTGCAAGGTATCTATGTTGATGGATTTTCAATTGGTTTTGGACCATCAATAATCCAGAAGAGATATAAAAACATAACCTACTCAATTAGAGCTTTTCCATTAGGAGGCTTTGTTTCCTTCCCTGATGAAGAAATAAATAATATTGACCCTAAAGATCCAAATCTTTTAAAAAATAGACCCGTTATTCAAAGAGTAATTGTTATATCCGCCGGGGTACTTGCTAACTTAATTCTTGCCTATACTATTTTGATTGTAAATGTAGCTAGTATTGGGATTCCATTTGATCCAGAGCCTGGAATTTTAGTTTTGGCTACTCAGCCCGAGAAGGCTGCTTCTCTTGCTGGATTACAGGCAGGTGATAAAATCTTAAAAATTGAAAGCAATATTTTAGGAGTAGGCGATCAAGCAGTTTCTGCTTTAGTAAAAGAGATTCAAAATGCATCAGAGAACCCAATTTCGATAACAATTAATAGAGATGGAGTTCTGAAAGATTTAACTTTGGTCCCAAAAAACATAGATGGGAAGGGTACAATAGGAGCTCAATTACAACCTAATATAAAAAAAGAGACTAAAAAAACAAAAAACATATTTGAACTTTTTGATTACACCAATAATGAGTTTTCATCACTTTTGGTAAAAACAATACAAGGTTATAAAGGATTAATTACAAATTTCTCCTCAACAGCTCAACAATTAAGTGGGCCAGTAAAAATTGTTGAAATTGGTGCTCAACTATCACAACAAGGAGGAACTGGAATATTATTGTTTGCAGCACTAATTTCTATAAATTTAGCAGTTCTCAATTCTTTACCTTTACCACTATTGGATGGAGGACAACTTGTTTTCACTTTGATTGAAGGTTTTAGAGGAAAACCAGTCCCAGTTAAGGTACAAATGGTGGTTACTCAATCAAGTTTCTTTCTTTTAGTTGGCCTTAGTGTGCTTCTCATAATAAGAGATACTAGTCAACTTTTAATAGTACAAAGATTATTAAACCAATAAATAAATTTTTAAAATTGTTATCTAAGCTGTTAAAATAGAGAAAATTTAAAGAATTTCTATTAAATGGCTAAAAAGTCAATGATTGCGAGAGAAGTCAAACGCAAAAAGCTTGTACAGAAATATGCTGCAAAAAGGAAATCATTATTAGATCAATTCAATGCGGCAAAAGACCCAATGGAAAGATTAGAAATACATAGAAAGATACAAGGTCTGCCCAGAAACTCTGCTCCAATCAGAGTTAGGAATAGATGTTGGGCAACTGGCAAACCAAGAGGAGTTTACAGAGACTTTGGTCTTTGCAGGAACCAGTTGAGACAAAGAGCTCATAATGGTGAGCTCCCTGGAGTAGTTAAATCAAGTTGGTAGTACAAGTAAGTTTTTTGTATCCCTATTTGCTACCGTAAAATAGAAAATTAAACAATTATAAATTAATTTTTGGAACAAATTTAAGAATTTTTATAGCTTATCTAAATAATTTACTCAATATGTCCCTATAAAATGTAAGAATAAATTATGTATAGATTAATAATTTAAAAAGTGGAAGGACAAAATAAGTCGATCACGTTTGACGGACGAGAGATACGACTAACTACAGGACTATATGCTCCTCAAGCAAATGGATCAGTAATGATTGAGTGCGGTGACACCTCTCTATTAGTTACAGCAACAAAAACTATAAAAAAAGATCCTTCAGACTTTCTACCTCTAATATGTGACTATGAGGAGAAGCTATATGCTGCTGGAAGAATTCCCGGTGGTTTTATGAGGAGAGAAGGTCGCCCTCCAGAAAGAGCGACTTTAATAGCAAGATTGATTGATAGACCAATGAGGCCACTTTTTCCATCATGGATGAGAGACGAGATACAAATTGTTGCCTCTTGTCTTTCTCTTGATGAAAGAGTGCCAGCAGATGTTTTAGCTGTTACTGGGGCTTCAATAGCAACTTTACTTGGAGAGATTCCATTTTATGGGCCAATGGCTGCAGTTAGAGTTGGTCTCATAGGAGATGATTTCATTTTAAATCCAAGTTATAGAGAGATAGAAAGAGGAGATTTAGACATTGTTGTAGCAGGTACACCTGAAGGGATCGTCATGATTGAGGCAGGTGCTAACCAGTTATCGGAACAAGATACTATCGAAGCTATAGATTTTGGTTATGAAGCTGTTACTGAACTTATTAAATCGCAAGAAGATTTACTAAAAGATTTAGGAATAAAACAGATTAAGCCATCTGCTCCTGAAGAAGATAAAACATTGCTTTCTTATTTAGAGAAAAATTGCTCAAAACCTATTAATTTAGTTTTAAAGAAATTTGACCTTTCAAAAGAAGAGAGAGATCTTGAACTCGAAAAAATAAAAGTTGAAGCTCAAGGTAAAATTGATTCTTTGAAAGAGGAAAACCAATTAAAAGATCTTCTTTCTGAGAATGATAAGTTACTAAGTTCTGATTTTAAGAAATTAACAAAAAAATTAATGAGGTCACAAATCATAAATGATGGGAAAAGAGTTGATGGGAGAGATCTCGACGAAGTTAGAAAAATTTCAGCTTCTGCAGGAATTCTTCCAAAAAGAGTCCACGGATCGGCTTTATTTCAAAGAGGTTTAACCCAAGTTTTATCCACAACCACATTAGGTACGCCTAGTGATGCTCAAGAAATGGACGACCTGAATCCAAGTACTGAAAAAACTTATTTACATCACTACAATTTCCCTCCTTATTCAGTAGGAGAAACAAGACCAATGAGAACACCTGGTAGAAGGGAAATAGGCCATGGCGCATTAGCAGAGAGAGCAATAATTCCTGTATTGCCTGGCAAAGAAACATTCCCTTATGTCTTAAGGGTAGTGAGCGAAGTTTTAAGTTCTAACGGATCAACTTCAATGGGTTCTGTATGTGGAAGCACGCTTTCATTATTAGATGCAGGGGTTCCTTTAAAAGCTCCTGTAAGTGGAACTGCCATGGGTTTAATCAAAGAAGGTAAAGAAGTAAGAATTCTTACAGATATTCAAGGCATTGAAGACTTTCTAGGAGATATGGACTTTAAAGTTGCAGGTACTGATAAGGGGATAACTGCTTTACAAATGGATATGAAAATTACAGGTTTACCACTCTCTATAATTTCTGATGCGATTAAAAAAGCGCGTCCTGCAAGATTACATATTTTAGAAAAGATGCAAGCAGCAATAGACAAGCCTCAAGATTCCCTTTCTCCTCATGCTCCCCGACTATTGAGCTTTAGAATTGATCCTGAGCTTATAGGGACAGTTATTGGACCTGGTGGAAGAACCATAAAAGGAATAACTGAGAGAACGAATACAAAAATAGATATAGAAGATGGTGGGATTGTTACTATTGCTTCTCATGACGGAGCTGCTGCAGAAGAAGCTCAAAAAATAATAGAAGGACTAACCCGCAAGGTTCATGAAGGTGAAATATTCTCTGGAGTGGTAACAAGAATAATACCTATAGGTGCTTTCGTAGAAATATTGCCAGGAAAAGAAGGAATGGTTCACATTTCTCAGTTATCTGAGGCAAGGGTTGAGAGAGTTGAAGATGTAGTTAGACAAGGAGATGAGGTGACCGTAAGAGTTAGAGAAATTGATAGCAGAGGACGGATTAATCTTACACTAAGGGGCGTGGGACAAAATAATGGAATGTCTTATCCAGAACCAACCCCTACTCCAGTTGCTCCACTTAATTAAAAACTAAAGAGGATAAATTCCATTATCCTCAATAATTTTCTTTATTTCGAGACAAATACTCCCATGAGTACTCCTATTGCTCGTAGCGACTATTACACCCCCTTGCTTGAAACCTGTTTTCCCATAAGTTAGTTCTTGATTATCTAAATCTGTAATTGCTCCACCAGCTGCCTTCAGAATAGATTCTGGTGCAGCAAAATCCCAATCTTTTGGTGAGCTTTTACCCGGTAAACTAAGACAAATATAAATATCACTATCACCTCTAACTATAGATGCTATTTTGCAGCCAATACTTCCCATAATTTCGACTTTGCGAAAATTAATTTTTTGAATTAAATTTGCCAAAATCTCATTTCCATGATTTTTACTTGTTACTAAAGTCATTTCTTTAAGATTCTTATTATTTGAAAGATTTGGTTTATATTTTGTACCATCTCTTTTTTCACACCATGTTTTTTTTCCATCTGTAATCCATAATTGATTTTTATCAGGAATCAAAACAAACCCGATATATGGTTTCTCTTTAAAGTTCAATGCCAAATGCATTGCATAGTTGCCTGTTCCCTGGATGAAATCTTTTGTTCCATCAAGAGGATCAAGAACCCATACCCAGTCATTCTTATTAACAAAGGTTTCTGAAGTTTTAACATTTTCTTCGCTCAAAATATCCCAGTTAATTTTTTTATAATTTTGATTTATTTTTGTAATGATTATTTCGTTAACTTTCAAATCAGCCAGAGTAACAGGATCTTCTTCACTATTGTTTTTAAGTATGTTGCTTTTATCGTTTGAATCTTCTAACAATTTAGAGTAATAAAGCAAAATATCTGCAGCTTGCCAGCTGAAAATTCTTATATCATCGATAAGATTATTAATATGTACTCCTGAAGGTAATTCAATCATTAAATGAATAATAATTCCTTATTATCCCATAGAAAAGATGAACCCGAAAAAGGAATTTTATATATTGTTGGAACGCCAATTGGTAATTTAAATGATATCTCCCATAGAGCGTTAAATATTCTTAAAAATGTTTCTTTAGTAGCTTGTGAAGATACAAGACAAACAAGAAAAATAATGAACAAATTCAATATCTCGAATAAACTCATAAGTTTTAATAAACATAATTCTTCAATTAAAAATCCCAAAATAATAAAAGATCTCAAAGAAGGAAAATCAATAGCAATAGTAAGTGATGCTGGCATGCCAGGGATTTGCGATCCGGGAGAGCATATTGCAAGGAGTGCAAAATTGGAAGGAATTGACTTAATCTGCGTCCCAGGAGCATGTGCAGCAATAACTGCACTTGTTTCAAGTGGTTTACCTTCCTCTAGTTTTGTATTTGAAGGCTTTCTGCCTAAAAAACAAATAAATAGAGAAAAAATACTTTTAGAAATTAGTAAAACTGAAAAAACAACAATAATTTATGAATCGCCGAAGAGACTCAGAAAATTATTAAAAGAATTATTTGAATTTTGTGGAGGCGACAGGGAGATAATGGTAGGAAGAGAATTAACAAAGAAATTTGAAGAACATGTTGGGAATAATATTAATGAAGTTATAGAATTCTTCAAAGATAAGGATATTATTGGTGAAATAACAATTGTTTTAAAAGGTTTTAAAGAAAAAGATATAAAGCACGATAAATTAATTATAAAAAAAGATCTAGATGATTTAATAAAAGCAGGATTAAGCTTATCAGCTGCTTCTAAATACCTAGCAAAGAAAAATGGATTAAAAAAAAGCGAGATTTATAATATGATTTAAAATTTAAATAAAAAGATTAATCTAAATGAACTTATTAGTTAAAAAATTATTCTTATCATCAATTTTCAACGCATGTTTATTTTTAGTCTTAATTGTTGGAATACAAAATAGTTCAAATAAAAGTAAAGTAGACTTTTTAATCGACGAAACAATTGAACTCCCAATAAGTTTTATACTGGGCTCCAGTTTTATATTAGGTTCAATTTTTGGAAGTTTTCTAGTTCTTGATAAGATTAATGAATAAAACATAGCTCAAAGAGCTATTAGGTTTTCAGCACAAACAATTCTTGAAATTCCTTTTTCAATAAGAAAACGTGCTGCAATTCTAAAAACATCAGTGTTAGGAATTTTAAGTACCTTTTGCTCCTTTTTACAAGATCTTTTAGCAATATTCAAATCAAAAAATATTTCTATAACCTTCCTATTCAAATCATCATGAGGCAGGAAATCCCACTCTGGAAAATCTTTTAATAATTTTATTTCTAATTCAATTTTCTTATCCACAATCATATAAACAACTTTAGGTAAATCCAATTCTGAGAGAGGAACTGAGGATAACTCTTTGCGAGATGAATTATCAATTTCATAATCAATAGGAGCAATTTCTAAAAAATAATCCCCTGAAGCAAAGTTTGAAGAAGTTTGTTTTTCATTTAAAACCATGGGATCATTTGAATCTTTAACTAAATCTGCCTCATCAGAATTTGTTTTGAATAAATCATTTTTGTGATTTTTATTATTTATAGATTTTCCTTCTAAAGATTTACTTTTATTTAAATACTCTTTATATTTAGAGATTCCAAGAATTTTCTTTAGATTTCTTATGATTGTAGGAATAGTACAATTATATTTTTCTGATAACACATCAATTACAGTACCAGATTTAAAACTTTTTACTATTTCTTCTTTTTGTTTTTCAGTAAGTCTTTTGGTCAAAATTAAACTCGCATTTTATATTATTTTAAGTTACTTCTTATTGAAATAAAATAAAACTCAAAATATTTACTAAAAATCAAAAAAGAATTTACTTAGATTGTTTAGGCTTATAGCGTCAGATATAATGAAAAGATGCTTCCTTAGCTCAGCTGGATAGAGCAACTGCCTTCTAAGCAGTGGGCCGCAGGTTCGAATCCTGCAGGAAGCGTTCTATTAGTTAAGTTTTTAAAAATGGGAAGATCAAAAAATTTAGTAGGGTAATTATTTATAAATTAGCTATTTTTTAAATAAAAAAATGTGAATCATATGTTACTGAAAAAAACCCTAAATTTTATTGAGTTTGAGAGAAAAGAATTAACTTTTAAAGTATTTTTATTAGGCATATTTTTTCTTGCTTCTGCTCCTGCAGTAGCTTTTTTAATAATATTATTCCCAATATTTTCTGGTTTAAAAAAAAATTATGAGAATCTCAAAAAAGACAATTTAAATTATTTATTAATACTTGCTGGTTTCATAATGATTACAAAAAGTATAATTACCTCTTTTTGGGACACAGCAGAAATTACTAATTGGGAGCCTTTTTTAAATTGGGCTGGGTTAGCGAATTGGATACCACTCTTTTTTATTTATTTTGGAGCTCAAATATATGTCCAAAATCCTAAGCAGAGATCCTTAATAGCAAAGGCTCTTATTTTAGGCGCAGTCCCAGTAATATTTAGTTGTTTTACGCAATATTTCCTTGAATGGTATGGACCATATAAATTATTTAACGGGTTTATAGTTTGGTATCAAAGATCTAGAACAGATATTAATACGCCTGTAACAGGATTATTTAATAATCCAAACTACACTGGGGCGTGGTTGGCAATGACTTGGCCTTTTCTAATTGCATACTTATCTCAGAAAAAAAAAGAGGAGAACAAATTAAAATTTTTAGTAGTTTTCTTTTTATGTGTTTTATTTATTTTTGCAATAAGCTTAATAAACTCAAGAGGGGCATTTTTAGGAATCTTGGCATCAATCCCTTTAATGTTTGGTAAAGGCGTAATAATTTGGTTCCTTCCTTTGGTCTTTATAATATTTATGTCAATTATTTTATGCGTTCTGCCAATTTCTTCTGAGAATTTTAAGAGTATTTTTTGTTTTTTAATACCTAATAATATCCTTTCAAATTTTAATGACTTATCTTTAACTTATGAGAACCTCTCAAGATTCTTAATTTGGGAAAAAGCTGTAAATTTAATTCTAGATAAACCATTTTTTGGATGGGGGGCAGCAAGCTTCCCAATCCTTTATTTTACCCAATATGGAGAATGGAAAGGGCATCCGCACAATTTATTTTTAGAATTATCAATTAGTTATGGTTTGATTACTTCAATATTAATTTTCATATTTATTGGAATACTTATTTTTAGAACTTTTAAAAAAATCTATATTTCAAAAATAAAAAATAATTATTATGAAAAAGCATGGTGGACATCAACAATAATATTTTTGATACATCATTCTTTTGATATAGTATATTTTGACGCAAGAATAAGTATAGTTTTTTGGATATTACTCGCAGGATTAAAAGGTGTTTTAGATCACCCAAAAAATATAGAAGCAACTAAAACCTAATCATGAAAGTAAATAAATTAAGGAACAAAGAAAATCAAATAATTAATGGCCCTCTGGAAATTAAACCCAAAATATTTAATGACGAAAGAGGTTATTTTTATGAAACCTGGAATGCTAAAGATTTTGAAGCCAAAATAAATTCTGAAACTTCCTTTGTGCAAGATAATCAATCTTTCTCTGAGAGAGGAACTCTTAGAGGGCTTCATTACCAACTAAATCCTATGGCCCAGGGAAAACTTGTAAGAGTAACAAAAGGGATAGTATTTGATGTAATAGTTGATTTAAGACAAAAATCTAATACATTTAAATCATGGACAAGTTTGATATTAAATTGTCAAGACAAAAATCAAATCTGGATCCCAAAAGGATTTGCTCACGGATTTCTAACTTTAAGTGAAGAGGCAATACTTGAATATAAAGTCACTGATTTTTGGGAAAAAGACCTAGAAAGAACTATTTTATGGAATGATCCTTCAATTTCAATTGAATGGCCAAGATTAAATAACAAGTTACTTGAACCTAATTTATCTTTTAAGGATATTAATGGATTATCATTGCAATCTGTTATCAAAAAAGGAGAGGTTTTTTAATGAAAATACTCTTAATTGGTTCTACTGGTCAGTTAGGAAGGGAAATTATAAAAAGTTCACCTAACGATATTTATCTAATTACCCCATCTAGACTTGAATTTGATTTAAAAAAAACCAAGGAATGCTACGAATATATTCTTAATCTCTCACCAGACTGGATAATTAATTCCGGCGCATTTACAAATGTTGAGAAAGCCGAAATAGAAGAAGAACTCGCATACAAAATCAATGCTTTAGGACCTCAAATTTTGGCAAAAGCCTTATCTAAATCAGGGGGTAAACTTTTACAAATAAGTACTGATTATGTTTTTAATGGTCAACAAAACTATCCCTACAAAACAGATCAAAAAGTTTCACCAATAAACAAATATGGTTTCTCCAAAGCAAAAGGCGAAGAATATATCAAACAATACCTACCTAGCAATAATCAGTCAAATATTCTAAGAACTAGTTGGTTGGTTGGCCCCAATGGAAACAATTTTGCTTTAAAAATAATGCAATTACTGAATAATCGAGATGAAATAAAAGTTATATGTGATCAAATATCATCACCAACAACTACACTATCTTTAGCTGATGCAATTTGGAAAACAATAAAGAAAAATGAGGAATATACCAAAAAAAATAAGTCTTTCCCTATAATAAACCACTTTTGTAATGATGGTTTAGCTAGCTGGTATGACTTAGCAGTGACAATTAAAGATATATGTTTAGAGACTGGATTGATAAAAAAAGCTGGTGAAATAAAACCAATTCAATCAAATGAATATCCCTCTAAGACTCAGAGACCTAAATATTCTGTTCTAGATACTTTTAAAACAAAAAAAACTATTGGCTTGAAAAATTCTCATTGGCGAAATGAACTTTTAAAATGTTTTAATAATTCTTCACCTTTAAAAATATAAATTCAATATTTAAATTTATGAAATATATAAAAGATTATCTTGGATTAGAGATCCCAATTTGGATGCAAAGTAGAAAGAATCTATTTTTATTTTTTCTCTTTGATTTCATTCTTTTTATTTTAATTAAAACTGATCTCTTTACTCAAATTATTACTAAAGGATCAATTCTAATTACTTTCTTACTTAGTCTTTTGTGGTGTTTAAGTAGTTATATCATTGGAAAATACAGTTATTTTAAAAATAAGGCTTATTTAATTACTAAAATTTTAAATTTGATAAAAAGTAATTTTGTTGCATTAACTTTCATATATTTAGTTGAAAAAGCAATAGTGATTTATTTCCCCAGTTTTCCAATTTTTAATAGAGACAAAATTTTTCTTTTAGGAATAATAAGTTTTTTCCTTCAATTTTTTAAACTATTTATATACAAGTTGATAAATAAAAAACAAATTCTTTATCTTTCTGGAAGTGATGACGAAATATATTATTTCGAAAATCTTACTAATGAATTTCCAGTTTTAAAAAATTTTAAACTCATTAAATTACAGGAAAATATTTCAAATGAATTTGGTAAAATTTCAGTAATAATATTTAACCAAAATGAAAAATATAAAGAGATTCATGAAACTTATCCTGAATTAGAAATAGAGAAATTCAACCCTTTTAGATGGTGTGAAAAATATCTTAATAGAATTCCAAGTAACTATTTAACCACAGAAATATATAATAAAACTGATTGGATCATAGATACAGATAATTTCCAATGGAGATTAAAAAGATTAGGTGATATTTCTATAAGCGTATTTATAATTATATTTTCTTTTCCATTAATAATAGTATGCTCATTCTTAATTTGGTTAGAAGATAGAGGTCCAATTTTTTATAGTCAAATAAGAACAGGTGTTAATGGTAAGGCATTCAAATTAACTAAACTTCGTACAATGAAACACAAAGCAGAAATAACTGGTCCAGTTTGGGCTACAAAACATGACAAAAGAATTACAAAAATAGGTTCATTTTTGAGGCGAACAAGAATTGACGAACTACCTCAATTATTATCTGTTTTCTTGGGAGATATGAGCTTAATTGGTCCAAGACCTGAAAGGCCAGAGATTGAAATTAAATTAAAAGAAAATATTCCACACTATGAGTTAAGAAATTTAATTAAACCTGGATTAAGTGGATGGGCTCAGGTTAATTATCCTTATGGAGCTTCTATAAAGGATTCTGAGATAAAGCTAAGTTATGAATTATTTTATATAAGAAATCAATCATTTCTTTTGGACATTTTAATTTTTTTTAAAACAATAAAATTAATAATAAACATGAAAGGTTCGGTTCCCAAAAATAATGATAATTGACAGTTTCCTATTTTTTCAAGAGCTTGATTTACTAGAGATTCGTTTAGAGTATCTTTATCCATTTGTTGATCATTTCATAATTATTGAAGCAAAACAAAGTTTTAAAGGTTCCTCTAAAAATTTTATTTTCGAGCAAAATCGTAAAAGATACAAAAAATATTTAGATAAAATTATTTATCATAAAATTGAAGATATTCACTTTAGTTATAGTGAATTAATTGATTTCCTTGGAAATTCAAAGTCTAAAGTAAGGAAAACTATAAAAAAATTCATAAAAAAACATGACTATTATGATAAAAACAACTTATCTTACATTCTCGATTCATATCATAGGGAATGTATACATATAGCACTTGAGCAAAAGTGCAAAGATGCAGATATTGTTCTTTTATCAGATCTAGATGAAATACCTTCATACAAAATAATAAAAGATTTAAAAAATCGGAAAAAGCTCAATTTTCCTACTGTTTTTATTCAACATGAGTTTCAATATTTTTTAAATAATTATGCTAAAAGTGACTGGCATGGGACAATTGCATCTCCATACAAATTGATGAAAAAATATTCCTTAAATGAACTCAGAAATAATACAAATAAATTACCGGGTATTCTCAATTCTGGTTACCATTTTACCTCAATAGGAAATAAGCAAGCGATAATAAACAAAATAGAAAGTTGGGGGCATCAAGAATTTAATAACGAAATTATCAAAAAAAATCTCGAAGAAAATATTAAAAATGGGAAAGATATATTTTACAGATTTAAGAGAAAGAAAAACAAACTTATCAATATCCATAAAAGTCAAATTATAGATGAAAGAATGACTAGAATTTTATTAAATTTTGATAAATTAATCATTAAAGATTTTAAATCTAATCCATTTTTCAATATTAAATATTTTTATAATCAAATTTTATTTTTAACACAAAGAATAATGAATAATCCCCAAAAATTCCTAAAAAAAATACTTTTCTTTCTTAAGTATTAAATGGATTCAATTAAATTAACAATTCTAATTCCCTCATATAATTTTCAATTAGGTATAAACAAAATTTTAGATTGCATTGAATCTATTGAAGATGATTTCCGTGATTACATTGAGATAATTATAATTGATGATTCGGATGAAGAAATAATACAAAAAAAAAGAAATAGATCTTTAAAAAAGCACTTCAAAAACTATTTTTATATCCATAATATTGAAAATCATGGTGCTATAAATAATTGGAACAAATTAATTTCAAAAGCTAAAGGAGATTATATATGGTTATTACATCATGATGAATATTGGCAGAAAGAAAAAAATATTATAGGGTATATTTTTGAAGCTATTAATACTAAAAACCCTGATATATTAATTTTGCCTATTACAAAATTAAAAACCAAAAGAATATTTAACCTTAATTTTAAAATGATACAAAAACATATTACATTTAAGAAAATAATAAAAACCTATATAGATAATCCAAAACTATTAATAAAGTCCAATATTATAGGACCTCCATCAGCTTTAATTTATAAAAAAAATAATTTTTATTATGATATAAATTTAAAATATTTAGTAGACGTTGAATTCTATTTGAGGCTTTTTACTTATTCTGATTCTAAAAAAATTATTTTAGGAACAAAATATTTTAATTTAATAAGTATCCAAAATAATGATAAATCTATTACTAATTTTTTGCAGAAAGGAATAAGAAGTCTTAAAAAAAACGAGGAAAATTATATTTTGAATAGATATAATTTGAAATTTAATTTATATGAAAAAACTTTATCTTTATATAGTTATATTATTTTAAAGTTATATTCGATTTGTAAAACTAAAATAAAAATTGATAATTAATGAATAATTTAAATCAAAAAATACTCCCTATTACTTGTATTTGTTCAATTTATAAAAGTACTATTCTTGAAGAATTTATTATCTCCATAGATAGTTTACTATTACAAGAATATATTCCAAGTGAGATTATAATAATTGTTGACGGACAAATAAAAGTAAATGTCAAAAGTTTTATAGATAAACTAATCCAAGAAGAAAAAATTTTTAAAGTTTACTTTATTCAAGAAAATAGAGGTCTTGGTTTTGCCCTAAATTATGGATTGCTAAAATGCAATAACAAAATTGTTGCGAGATTCGATACTGATGATATTAATCTTGAAAATAGATTAAAAATACAATTTGATCTATTAAAAAATAAGCCAAAAATTTCAATTGTTGGAAGTGACGTTATTGAATTCAACAATTTTGATAATAAAATTTTTAAAAAAAATATGAAAAACTATAAAGAGATGAAAAAAGGATTTATGAGAAGAAATCAATTAAATCATCCAAGTATTATGTATAGAAAAAAAGATATCTTAGAGGTGGGTTCTTATAAAGATATTAAATTGTTCGAAGATTATGAATTATGGTTAAGATGTTTAAAAAAAGAACTTGGTATTTATAACATTAATAAAGCTTTGGTAGCAATGAGAAGGTCAAGTTATCTTTCAAATAGAATAGGTCTAAAATACGCAATTTATGAATTAAGATTTCTAATTGAAACTATAAAACAAAATTTAATTAAGAAGATTTATGTACCTTTTTTTATTCTTAGAATAATAGTAAGATTATTTCCCAAAAATTTTACTTTTTTGATAAGACTATTTGATTCAAGCAGATTAGTTTCTAAAGATGATTTTAATTTAGATGATTATATTCTTCAATTAACTAATAATAAGACTTCTTTCTACAAAAAATACAATAACTTAATTAAATAGATAATATGAATTTTATTAAAAATTTTTCTTTAGATAAAAAGCTAACTATAAATACCTTTTCTTTATTCCTAATAAATGCAACAAACTTTTTATTAAGTATTATTCTTTTGCCTAAACTCCTGGATAGTTTTGGAGTAAGTGGTTGGGGAGAAATAGTACTATGTCAAATTATTATTAATTATTTCATATGGATTATTGACTGGTCATTTCCTCAATATGCTTGTAAACAAATATCAATGTACGAAAGTCAATTAAGAAAAAGAAGAGCTATTTTTATTACAACAAGATCATCTCAATTCATATTACTTATTATAAGTTCCTCAATATTAATAATTTATAGCCTATTCTTTAGTAAAAATGAATTTGCCTACCTATATTCTTTATTTACTCTTTTGGGTAATTTTTTACAATCTTATTGGTATTTTGAAGGTAGAGAAAAAATTTATGAATCAGCAATTTTTCAATTAATAAATAAATTAATCTTTGCATTTTTTGTATTTAATTTTTTAAAAAGAGGAGATTATATATCTCTATATTTTCTTTACTTTGGACTAGCTACACTTATTACAGGGATATTAAGTACTCTCAGAATAGTATTAACTTATAAAGAAAATATACAAATTGGAAATATAAGAAGATCAATTAAGTTAATAAAAAAAAGTTATTTACTTTTTAATTCATCTATAATTGGAAATCTCTCAAATTCATGCATTCCTTACATAATTGGAACTTTTTCAAGCGTAGAAAACTTGGGAAGTTATAATATTGCAGATAGAATAAAAAATATTTTTATTCAAATTATTAATCCTTTAAGTAATTCAATATTCCCTCGAATGTCTAAAATATATAAATATAACAAAGATCTTGCAAACAGAAAATTCCTAATTTTTGCATTTTTCATATTTACTATAGGATTATTTGCCTTTACTTTTTTAAATCTAAATATTGACTACATCATTAATTATTTTATAAAAAACCAGTCAAATGTAATAAAAAACATATTGAGAATATTATCTTTTTCATTTTTGATGAATATTATTTATGAAACATTTATAAATCAATATCTAGTAGTAAATAATCTTTTTAAAGATATTAACAGAATTAAACTTGTCGTTCTTTTAACTTCTATTCTTGTAGGCATTCCACTAATTTACTTTAAAGGAATTTATGGCGCGGCATTAACTAATCTTACTTATTCTTTTATTGGACTTTTGTGCGCAGTAAATTTATTTATTCAAAAAAGAAATACAAAGAACCTAATTTACTAGAATTATGCTTTATCTTGAATTCCTAGATGGTCAGGGTCTCGGCAATCAACTTTGGAACTATGTAACTTTAAGATCGTTAAGCAATAAATTAGGTTATGAATATGAAATTATTAATCCAAAGAACTTCAAAGGTAAATCATTTCTTCAAATCTCATATTCAACAAATAAAGTTAGGAAAAATACCAAAAATAATATTTCAATAAGCCATAACCCGAACATCTTTAGAGAAAAAATATTTTACGATAAATCACTTAAAACATTTGTAAGCGATTTTGATAAAGAAATTCTCCAAATAAAACAAAACACACTTTTGAAGGGTTTGTTTCAATCAGAAAAATATCTATTCAATAATGATATAAATGAATATATAAAATTAAAAAATCCAAATAGATATAAAACAAATTCCCAGGAACATAAATGCATTTTAAATATCAGAGGCGGAGAGTATAAAAGATTTAAAGAATTGATCTTACCAAAGAGTTATTGGCTGAATGCAATGAAAAATATGAAAGATATTCATAAAAATATGATCTTCTTCATAGTTACTGATGATTATGATTATGCAAGAAATTTACTTCCTGAATTGAAAATATTAAAAGGAAATATTGATGATGATTTTAATCAATTATTTAATTCAAAATATTTAATTGTTTCAAATTCAAGTTTTGCATATTTCCCTATAACAATGGGAGAAAAACCTAAGAAAATTATTGCCCCATCAAAATGGTCAAGATTCGGTAATGTTCATCAAAGATGGATTTCTCCTGCTAATTACTACAAAAACTGGTTTTATCAAAATGAAAAAGGTGAAATAATTTCTAATGAAAATATTGAAAATCTTATTAATAATACAAGACATTTTTATTCAAAATATAATGTTTTAACAACCGAAGAAAGTATTACTGAAAAAAGCTTATTATCATTTTTCCCAAATAATTTTAAAAAATTAATAAAAAAAGTACTTTCAAAAATCTTTCCACTTATTATTGGTTAGTAATTTATGGAAAAAGAAAATAAATTAGTAAAAATAATTGAAACAAATAATCTTTCAATAAAAAATAATCCTTTTGGAACCAAAAGATTATGGCCTTACTCTTATATTGAATTATTTTATAATTCTTTTTGTAATAAGCTTTATAAAATTAACCAATCTCCTTCAATATTAGAAGTTAATCAAGAAAACATTATTGATCTTGAAATATGGAATTTTTTCTTTATTAAACCAAATATTAAAAATATTAGTTTAGGAGAAATAAAGCATAACGAATATGACGATTCAATAAAATTTGATATGATTATTGTAAAAAATAAAGAGGTCCTATATGATAAAAAAATTTTTTCAAAATTAATAAATTCTTTAAATCCAAAAGGTGCATTGATTATTGAGAATGTAGGAAGATCGCCCAAAAATATAATTAAAATTTATCAAAAGTATTTCATGAATTTGAAAATAGATATTTACGACTTTAGGTACAATAGATTTATATTAAAAAATTGCATATTGTTAATAGAAAATAAAAAAATTAAATTTTCAATTTTTAATATAATACGAGAATTAATTCTATTATTTAAATTTTTTTTTACTGAATTTATTATTTCTTTGTTATTACTTACTTTGAAAATAAAATAAAATTTAATTTATGATCAATGAAGCAAAACTTACCATAGTATCTATAAGTGATATTAGAATAAAAAGGACTATAAATGCCTTAATAAAATCGAGTACAAGTCTTAAACCCTCAAAAACCATTTTATTTTCATCAAAAACAATAAACCTTAATAAAAAAGAATCTGAAATAATAGATTTGGTTAAGATTAACAAGATTAGCTCAATTAAAAATTACAGTAGTTTTATAATTTATTCACTTTATAAATATATAAGAACATCTCATATATTAATAGTCCAATGGGACGGCTATATTATAAATCCACAAAAATGGGACCCCAATTTTTTGAAATATGACTATATTGGAGCTCCTTTTATACCAAGAGAAAATGATAAAAATTATTGCAGAGATATAAATGGAGCTTTTTACACGATAGGGAACGGTGGTTTTTCTTTAAGAAGTAAGAAACTTTTAGAAGCTCCAACAAAATTCAAATTAAAAGATAATAGAGAATTCACAAACTTTAATGAAGACGGCTTCTTTAGTGTTTTTCATAGAAAATTCTTAGAATCAAAAGGATTACTTTGGGCACCATTTGATATTGCCAAGAAATTCTCTATTGAATCCCCTCTTTCAGCAAATGAATTGAAAGATTTACCCTTCGGATTTCATGGTAGGAAGATGTATTATTTATTTAAAATAATAAAGATAATAAGGATAATGAGGTTAAAAGATTTTAAATTCTTGAAATTAATTTCCTGATATTTGCTTTTAATGAATTTTCCTTTTTTGGGAAAACAGTAAACTCATTTATTGGCTTCTTCATAATATCAGCTGGCAAAAAATTATTATTCCAGATAGTATATAAAGCTCTCTCTAAAATATGACTCTCGCCAGATAGCTGAGAATAATTTATTATATATTTTAAATTTTTATAAAAAATTAAGTCATATTTTAAGATATTTTTTTTGGGAACTACATAATTGGCTCCAGGACAAAATCTAATATACTTTAAATTACTATAAGATTTAAAAATAAAATTCATAAAGGTATTAAAATTATTGAAGAATTTATTTGGATGTTTTCTTTTATTTAAATACCAACTATTGTTTAGTTCATTCCATCCGCCATCACTAGAAATAAAATAACTTTTTTTAAAAAAATTAGTTTTAATAAAAACGGATGGGGGCCATTCTTCAATGGATGTAAAATGTTTATTATCTATAATACTTTTAAAAAAATTCAAAGATACGTGTCTATTTATAAGATTTGCCTTAATAAAAACAACATTATCTGGTAAGCAATAATAATTAGAAATTATATAAGTTAAATATTCATTAATGTTATAACCGCCTATTTGGCCATTAATAATATTCATCTTAGGATATTTTTCACGCAACTTAGATGGAGGAATTTCATATGGATAATATTTTGACTTTTTTACACCCTCAAAACATTTATCATAAATAATATGAGGATAATCAAATTCTCTAAACCAATTCAAATCTTCATTAAAACAAGATATACAAATAAAATTTTTATCATTTTGCATTTTGTTAACCATAAATTATTTAATCTCACATTTATATCTCGGAACATAATCTAAACCTATTATTGAAGACCTTACATTTTTCATCCAAAAATAAGGTATTGAAAAATATTTTATATTTCCTAATATTCCTGCCCATAATGAAAAACTACTATTAGATGCTATTAATCCTTTATGATTAGACATTCTTTTAAAAACTTCAATAGGATCTCCACCCTCATCAATTATTACGTTTTTGTGTAAATTCTTAAAAACATTAAAGTCAATTAATTCTGGCGAATCTGAAAAAATTCTTATTCCCTCAAAGTCTATTTTTGAAATTTGTTTTTTTGTCTCTATAGCTAAGCAACTTTGTGAAATAATTCCATGCATTATATGTTTTTTAATTAGATAATCTCCACGTCTAACATGAATAGCCAAGAATTTAGATTTATAGCCATTCAAAAAAGGAGAGATCTGATCTATTGTTAAATTCAAAGATTTTTGATCTAAATTTGAATTAGTAATTTTTTGAAAATAGCCTGAATGAACATAACAATTTGGCCAATATCTTTTCAAAAATGATTTATCCCCTGGCAATCTATCTTCTTCTGATTTAATAAAAAGATTTTCAAGAATTTTTGCATATAAAAACAGAAAATATGATTTATATCCATTGTTGATATTAAATATATTGTTAATATTTGGATACAATTTATCTACTACAAATTGTCTTTTATTTTTCTTTAATATTGAGTAATTTACTAAATTCAAGGAGACGTTTTTTTTTTGCAATAAAAGTTTATTTGCATAAAAAAGACAAAAAAGTTGATTACCCAATCCGCCCCTAAACACAACATTATCAAAACTCATTTTCGTAAATCTAATATTCTTGAATTTTAGCAAAGATAAATATTTTCTCTTATTTTAAATTTCATAAAAAATCTTCATATCACAAAATTGATATTTTACCTTTGAATTAAAATTTCCCACCATTTTTTATTTTTCAAATACCAATTAATTGTTTTATTAAGACCATCTTCGAATGAAACTTTTGGTTTCCAATTTAATTTATTCTCTATTTTTGAAGAATCTATTGCATATCTTTTATCGTGTCCTTTTCTATCAACAACAAATTTAATAAGATTTGAACTTCTAGCATTTTTAAGTCTAAAATTATATTTAGAAGCGTATTTATCAACCAACAAACAAATTTTCTTAATTAAATCAATATTACTAAGTTCGTTATTAGCTCCTACACAATATTTCTGGCCAATTATTCCTTGATTAATAACTAGATCAATTGCTCCACAATGATCTTCAACAAAGAGCCAGTCCCTAATATTTAAACCATCACCATAAACAGGAATTTCTTTATTCATTAAAATATTAGTAATTGTTAAAGGAATCAATTTTTCTGGGAACTGATATGGTCCATAATTATTTGAACAATTGGTAATCAATGTAGGAAGTCCATATGTAGCGTTCCATGCTTGTACTAAATGATCAGAAGAAGCTTTGCTAGCTGAATATGGAGATCTTGGACTGTAAGAAGATTTTTCATTAAATTTTTCTTCATTCTCAGAATCCAAAGTTCCATAAACTTCATCTGTACTAATTTGAAGAAAACGCCAACCTATGGGTTTTTGATTTGCATCCCAGTGATTCTCAAAACATTTTAAAAGATTATAGGTTCCTAAAATGTTTGAATCAATAAAAATATCTGGTGCTTTTATAGATCTATCAACATGAGTTTCAGCTGCAAAATTAATTAAATGAGATATTTTAAAATTTTTTAAAATATTCAAAATTAAAGCTTGATCATTTATGCTTCCTTTTACAAAATTAATTTTTGATGATTCTAATAAATTATTAATTGATTCTAAATTTGAAGCATAGCTAAGAGAGTCCAAAACAACAATCCCATCTTTAGGATATTTTTTTGTCCAATAATGGACAAAATTACTTCCAATAAATCCAGCTCCACCAGTGATTAATAAAGATCTATACAATAATTAATTCCAATGACTATGTTAGCTATAATAAACTATCATAAGGAGCTAAATTTGCGTAAAGGTGTCATTCTTGCTGGAGGATCCGGGAAAAGACTAAGTCCTTTGACTGGATGTATTAGCAAACAACTTTTGCCTGTATATAATAAGCCGTTAATTTATTATCCATTAACAACCCTAATGCTTATTGGGATAAAAAATATTTTAATAATAATAAATCCTGGGGAGGAAAAATTATTTAAAAAATTACTTGGTGATGGAAAAAATTTTGGAATAAATTTAAGTTATAAAATCCAAAAGAAGCCTGAAGGGATCGCACAAGCTTTTTTAATAGCAGAGGATTTTTTAGATGGCAATGATTGTGTATTGGTTCTTGGAGATAATATATTTTATGGAGACAACTTGATTAAAATTCTTCAAAATGCCTGCAATTTAAACAACTCTGCTACAATTTTTGGTTATAAAGTAAAAGACCCTGAAAGATATGGAGTTATTGAATTTGATGGAAAAAATAAAGTTAAAAGTATCATTGAGAAACCTTTACATCCTAAAAGTAGATACGCAGTTACAGGAATTTATTTTTACGATAAAAATGTTGTAAATTATGCTAAAAAAATATCTAAATCTGAAAGAGGTGAACTTGAAATAACAGATTTAAACAATATATATATTAAAAAAGGGAAATTAAAGGTTGAAATATTTGGTCGAGGATCCGCTTGGTTTGATACTGGAACTCATGATTCTTTACTAGAAGCATCTAATTTTATATATACTTTGGAGAAAAGGCAATCTTTAAAAATTGGAAGTCCGGAAGAAGTGGCTTGGAGAAATAAATGGATAGATAATGATCAATTAATAAAGCTCTCTAAATTTGCCAATAAAAATGAATATGGTAAGTATCTCATGGATCTAGTACCATTTCATAAAAATCCTTAAATTTCAGAAAAATAAGGTTAATTAAGCTATTAATTTTCAAAAATTTATGAATAATATTATGAAATAAATATCAAAATAAATATATAATTTAATGTCACTTTTTAGATTAAAATGGAATAATGAATTTTAGTGTTAAAAGAGTTTGTTGTATTGGTGCTGGCTATGTTGGAGGTCCCACCATGGCAGTAATGTCTTTAAAGTGTCCTGATATATTAATAAATATTGTTGATGTTAATCAAGAAAGGATAGATGCTTGGAATTCTGATGATTTATCAAAATTACCAATTTTTGAGCCCGGTTTGGATGACATAGTAAAAAAGACTAGAGGCAGAAATTTATTCTTTTCTACCAGAATAAAAGAATCAATAGAAAATGCAGATATGATTTTTATTTCAGTAAATACCCCTACTAAGAAAAAAGGCCTTGGGGCAGGTAAAGCAAGTGATTTAAAGTGGGTAGAGGCATGTGCTAGAGAAGTAGCAAAATACTCCAAAGGAGATACAGTAGTTGTTGAAAAAAGCACATTACCTGTTAGGACAGCAGAAGTAATACAAAAAATTCTATATTCTTCTGCCAGAAAGTCTGGAGAAGAAATTAAAAGTTTTAAAGTATTATCGAATCCTGAATTTCTCGCAGAAGGAACGGCAATAAATGACTTATTAAATCCTGATAGAGTTTTAATTGGAGGTGATGATGAACAATCAATGCTTTCATTGAAAGAAATCTACAAAGAGTGGGTTCCTGAAGATAAAATTCTTCTAACTAATATATGGAGTAGTGAGCTTGCGAAACTTACTTCAAATGCTTTTTTGGCTCAAAGAATTAGTTCAATAAATTCGATAAGTGCAATTTGTGAAGTTACAGGCGCTGATATAAGAGAAGTTTCAAGAGCTATCGGCAAAGACAGCAGAATTGGATCCAAGTTTCTTGATTCAGGACCAGGATTTGGAGGAAGTTGCTTCAAAAAAGATATTTTAAATCTCGTTTATTTAGCAGATTATTTTGGTTTAAAGGAAGTCGCTAATTTTTGGGAGAGTGTTGTTGAAATAAATAGCTGGCATCAAAATAGAATTGCAAAAATTGTTGTAAATAAACTTTTTGGAACTGTTTCAAACAAAAAATTAGTAATTTTGGGATTTGCTTTTAAAGCTAATACTAATGACACAAGAGAATCTGCAGCAATTAATATATGTAAAAACTTACTTGAAGAAGGAGCAAATCTCATAATTCATGATCCTAAAGTTACTTCCTCGCAAATAGAAACTGATTTACATAAAAGGCCTATAAACTTATTAGGAATAGAAAATTCTGACCTTAAAGAAAAGTCAGGAGAATGGTGTCATATTGATACGATTGACAATATAGATATTTTTGATAATGCACATGCTGTAATAATTCTTACCGAGTGGGATGAATTCAAGCATATAAATTGGAATTCAATAGCATTAAAAATGGATCCTCCAGCATGGGTATTTGACGCAAGGTCAATCGTTAAACCCAAAAAAGTTCTTGATGCAGGCTTTAGTTTATGGCGTCTTGGAGATGGATTTGAAGATGAAAAAAATATTTTATGATTTCTAATTCTGTCTATGTTCCAATATAATAATCAGACTTAAAATATTCCTTATACCATGAGGCAAACTTTACTATACCTTTTTCTAATGAAGTTTTTGGCTTATATTTAATCCATTTATTAAGCATATTAATATCAGCAAAGGTTGCTTCAACATCTCCTGGCTGCATCTCTTTCATTATCTTTTTTGCCTTAATACCTAATGCAGACTCCAAGATTTTGATAAAATCGAGAAGATGAATTGGATTATTACTTCCTACATTAAATATTCTGAAAGGTGCGAAGGATGTTGAAGGTTGTGGATAATATTTATCAAAGTTTTTATTTGAAGATGGAGTTTTTAGACAGCATTTATAAATTGCATCTACAACATCATCTATATATGTAAAATCTCTAGACATTTCTCCATTATTAAATACACTTATTGGTTGCCCTCTAAGAATTGCATCTGCAAATATCATTGGTGCCATATCTGGTCGACCCATTGGCCCATATACAGTGAAAAATCTTAAACCTGTCATAGGTATCTGAAAGAGATGGCTATAAGAATGAGCTAACATTTCATTAGATTTTTTTGTTGCCGCGTACAAACTTATTGGATGATCAACAGAATGGTTTTCATTAAAAGGAATAGATTTATTGCCTCCATAGACTGAACTACTAGATGCATAAATTAAATGTTCAACTTTATAGTTCCTGCATCCTTCAAGTATGTTCAAGAATCCTAAGATATTACTTTCTATATAACTCATAGGATTCTCTATCGAATATCTTACTCCAGCCTGCGCAGCCAAATTTATGACAATATTAGGCTTATATTTTCGAAAAATTTGATCTATTTTTTTTGTATCTTCTAAATTTGTCCTGTAAAATTTCCAACAGTTATTTTGATCAAATTCTTCAATGATGCTAATTCTTTTTTGTTTTAATAAAGGGTTATAGTAATTATTTAAATTATCAATTCCAATTACTTTCAATTTAAGGGACAAAAGTTTTTTAACAATCTCTGAACCTATAAATCCTCCTGCTCCAGTAACAAATATTGGTCTCTTAGAATCATCTAACTCATTCATATATTTTTAGCTAATACTTTGATTTTTAGAATAACAATAAATAGATTTGAAATTAAAATTTTAAAAGAATTGAAAACTTTTTTCTTAAATTTAAAAATCAGAAATCACTTTTTACTTAATAATATTACATGCCATTCAAATAAATAAATAAATAAACAATATGGAATGATAGAAAATAAGTTAAGTTTATAGAGCTTAAAAAAATTTCTAGATAATAAGTCTATTTTTTATAATTTCACTATTTAGTTTTCCTTTTATTCACTATTTAGTTTTCCTTTTATTCACTTTTTATTCTCTTTTAGTTATGTCAGATTTATATTTTTTTTTAAAATGCCGACAATAGAAAAGATAAAGAAAAAATTTTATTAATTTTAAAAAGAGATCTTTTAGAGAATCTTATTCATTATTGGTTAAAAAAAATTCAAACAGATTTAATTTTTCTTGAGTCAAATTAATTATATTTATTCATTCTTTGCCAGAAGATATTAATTTTTTTCTCATAATATTAATTTTTGATATTTCTATTTCTGATTTTGACTTCATTTCTTTTTGATATTTATATGTTTAGATTTGTACTATGTAAATTCAACCTTTCTATAAATGCATTTATAACTCCTTCACCTCCTTTTACATCTAAATGAAATCTTGATATTTTTTGCAAATCTTTATGACAGTTTTTTACTGAGAATGAGAAGGGAATTAATGAGCAACACGGTATGTCGTTTTCATCATCTCCAATGTAGGCAACATTTACAGCTTCCAAGTTCATTTCGCTTAAAAGCTCTAAACAACCTTTCTTTTTATCAGTTTGGTTTAATTTTAGAAATTCTACTCCTAATTCTTGTGCTCTAATTCTTAATGGGACAGAATCTCTACCACTAAGAAATCCAACTTTGAAACCTTTAGATAAAAGTTTCTTAATTGCAGATCCATCTTTTATATTAAACGATTTCAATTCCTCTCCATCATCTCCATACCAAACAAGCCCATTAGTTAATGTCCCATCAATATCACAAATCAGTCCTTTTATATGATTAGCTAATAATGTATTTTCTGCGTTTATCAAATCATCTTGGGTATCAACACCAACTGATTTGTTTTTTGTAGTGATCATTCTTATTGACATATTATTTTCTAGCCATTGCAATTGTTCAAGATCCTCCAAATTACTGAGCAAACTATATTCAAGAAATTTAATCTTGCTTAAGGCAGATCTTTTGAATGCATAAACCCCTTTATGAGAATGATAAGTTTCAGCTCCATAGGGAATTTTTGATCTACTAAAATAAAGAGCGTAATGATTAAGATCAAAAACCACTTTTACATTTGAAGGGTCTTCAGCTTCTAAATTATCAACTTCATGACAAATTGAAGCAATATCAACATTACTTAATTTTATCGTTTCATATAAATTTCTTAGATCAATAGGATTCACCAAAGGTTCATCCCCCTGCAAACTTATAATAAATTCAGAATCTATTTCATCAATAATTTCTATTATTCTTGCAGTTCCATTCTTATGGCATTTATTTGTTAGGAAACATTTGACACCAAGGGATTCAACAAATTCTTTAATAACCTGATCCTCTGTTAATACTATTAAGATTGCATTAAAGCTGACATTTTTAGCCAGTTCAATAACCCATTGGAGCAAAGGTTTACCTGCCAATTTTTTCAAAGGTTTATTAGGTAATCTTGTAGATCCCATTCTCGCTGGAATAACTATCGTACAATTCTTATTTTCCATTTGCTATTATCTGTAGCTTTTCTATTATATTTAACCAAGTACTTTAATAACAATTAAAAGTTATTCAATTTGAATAGTATTCTGATTCTTCACAAGATTATCTATCTCACATACTTGATCTATAAATTCCGGGATTAGATTAGATGGGATTGCTGAATCACCATCACACTTAGCAACGTCGGGGTTTTTATGAGCTTCAATAAATAAAGCATCAATAGATATCGCGGTTACTGCTTTGGCTAACTTTAAAGCATATTGCCTTCTGCCACTTGATGAAGAGCCTCCTTCATTTCTACATTGTAAAGAGTGCGTAATATCCACACAAACTGGTTTCTTTGTTTGTTCTTTTATTATTTCTAACCCAACAACATCAACTATTTGCTGGTTATAGCCATACATACTCCCTCTTTCACAAATGATTACATCTTCACATCCAAATTTTGAAAACTTTTGGACAATAAACTTTATTTGATCAGGAGAAATAAACTGAGGTTTTTTTATATTAATAGGTTTACCTGTATTAGCTAAGGCTTGAACAAGATCAGTTTGACGTGCCAAAAAGGCAGGAAGTTGAAGCATATCGCAAATTTCAGCAGCTGCACTTGCTTGATATATCTCATGAATATCTGTGAGAATTGGTACTTCCAAATTATTCCTAATTTCTCGCAAAATCTCTAAACCTTTTTCGAATCCAGGGCCTCTAAAACTATTATGAGAGCTTCTATTTGCCTTATCAAAACTTGCTTTAAAAATATATGAAACCTTGTTTTTTTTGCAAGATTTCTTAAATTTCATACCTATTTCGATCGCCTCATCGATATCTTCAATAACGTTTATCCCTCCAATAATTGATATCCTTTGCCCCTTCCCTAAATTAATTGGATAATTATCCATAATGACTATAAAACTTTAAAGTTAAAATTTTCTATAATAATTTTAACTTTGTAATGGCTTGTCAAGGTAGTATGGTTAATAAATAGGCATCTCAAATCCTATAAAGATGAGACCAGATGAAAGAATTAAAGAAGCTCAAAGAGTTTTAGAAGCAGAAGCCAGTGCTATTTTTGCATCATCTAAAAAAATAGATATTAATTTTTCAAAATGTGTCGATCTAATTATCGAATGCAAAGGGACCCTAATAATATCTGGCATTGGGAAGTCAGGTAACATAGGAAAAAAAATAACTTCTACACTTGCTTCATTAGGAACCCCATCAATTTTTCTTCATCCTACAGATGCTTTTCATGGAGATATTGGGATATTAAGAAAAAATGATCTTTTACTTTTAATTTCAAATAGCGGAGAAACTGTTGAATTAATCAAACTAGCAAATATTGCTAAAGCTATCAATATTCAGGTTATTGTAATTACTGGGAAAATAAATTCAACTTTAAGTAAACAGGCAAATGTGTCATTAGATGCCTCTGTTGTTAGTGAGGCTTGCCCATTAAATTTAGCTCCAACTTGTTCTACTTCAGTAACAATGGCCATAGGAGACGCTCTAGCGAGTATTTGCGCTATTGAAATTGGATTTAAAGAAATTGACTTTGCGAGATTCCACCCATCAGGTAATCTTCATAAATTAAATTTTGCGATTGTAGATAATTTAATGAATTCTGAATCGTTACCAATTTGTGATGAAAATTGCTCGATTAAAGACTTGATAATCGAAATGTCAAAAGGTCAGCAAGGTGCGGTTTTTATATGTGACCATAAAAAACTTTTATGGGTTTTTACTGATGGAGATCTCAGAAGATATATTGAAAGTAGCACTAAATTGACAATTAAAGCATCTGAACTTAATTTTTCAAAGCCAATAAGTATAGAGAGTGGTACAAAGGTATCAGAAGCATTAAATTTGATGCAATCTAATAAGATATCAATCCTACCAATAATTGATGAATTAGGATTTTTAAAAGGATCAATTAAATTATCTCAGTGTATATAGAATTATTAATTTAAAGAACTTTTTTGGAATTTTCAAATCTTTTTAGTGCATTTTTATATATTCTTTCTCTTTCCTGAGAATTGTCAAAAAGGTAAGAAATTTTTTCACTCCAATAACTAATATTGTTTTCCAATAAAATTCCATCATAATTATTTTTAATAAAATTTGAGAATGGATCTATATTGCTATACAAACCTACTGCTCCTAATCTGGTTGTATCAAAAAACTTAGTAGGTGATCTAAAATTATTGAAGTTACTGCTTAAAATAGGATTTAACACTACATCTACTTTTCTTGTAGAAGTATCCATATAAAAAGTTTCCCAATCCATTGGGAATATAATTTTTATTCTCGGGATAGACCTAAAGTAATTCCTCCATTTTTTATCTAAATAAATTTCAATAAGGCAATCTTTTCTTTTACTTTGTATTTCCTTAAATAATGGTTTCAACCAAATTAATTCTTTTACATGTGAACTAGTCCCTAGGTAAGCAATTTTATATATTTTTTTTTGCGGTTTAAAAGAATAATGATTAAGAGTTAATAGCCTTATATTAATTTGACTACTAAAAATTTTTTTCTTTACTTTTTCTGCAAGCTTTTTATTCGTTACCCAGATTTCATTAATAAAAAGATTAAAAATAAACTTATATAAATAAACATTAGAAAAGATTTTTAATTTATACAAAAAAGGTAACTCGGAAAAAATATTTAATTCTAGTAAATTATCATCAATAAGAAGAATTATCTTTTTTGATTTTCTTTTTAAATTTATAAGATGAAGAAGAATATTGAACGGTACATATCTTACTAAAATAATTGTATTGCAATTATATAAATCTGTTATCTGTATTTTTGATGGATCTAAAACATTTCCTATTTCTTTTTTGAGCCAATAAAATACTGTTGGTGTTAAACCATTAGAAACGACAACTACCGGTTGTCTTAATGACTTAAAATTAACATTATTAATAATGACAGGAATGTAAGTAATTAATACTATCTTATTATAGTTTGATTACAAACTAAACCCTTTAAAAATAAAAGAATGTTTGAACTTTTTTTTAAAACTTTTAGCGATTACTTAATAGAAAGCTCAAACGAACTTTTAATATTTCTTGTTCCTGGAGAGGAATTGTATACAAATCAAGATATTTTTCAATGGTTAGGAACAAAAAGAGCAGAGGCCTTTAATAAATTTAACTCAAATCCAAATAATAACGATTTTGAAGAGAGAGATATATTCTTCACTCATATGATTATTTGGGATAAAAATACCAAAAACCTAGCTGGAGGTCAGAGATTCTTATTTAGCAAAAAGGGGTGCTTTAAAAATAAAGAATACTCATACTTAGAGGAATACCACCCTAATACATATCATAAATTAAAAAATGAAAGCTTTTGTGAAATTGGAAGAACATTTGTAATGCCTAGATTCCAAAATAGAAAAATACTAATGGAGTTAATTAGAGGATTCATAAGAATTCCTGAAGCAAAAAATATTAATATAGGAATTGGATTAATAAGCTTTGATCACCGGAAACTAAAAATAAAATGTGTAAATAAATTTTTGGATACTTTAAATAATTCAAAAAAGAATTCCATAAATTTACCTATCGGGAAGTATTTATTTGAACATCGAACAAATTCTGATGATGATCCTAATCAATTAACTATGCATTCTAGAAATTTGAAATTTATCGAAAAAAAACTTAAAGAATATGATGAGAATTTTAAAATGCCCGAAGTATTAAAACCATACTTAAGATTTTGTGAGATTTCTTATGAAAGTTATTCAATAGCTAAAAACTATAATAATATAATGCAACTTTTATTTTCAGGAAGATCAGAAAATATTTCAGAAGAACAAAGGAAATTTTTAAGAAAATATAACTCTTTTCAAGAAAATTTAATTAATTAAATAAAACTTCTTTAATTCATTATGTAATTGATCATAATTAAAATAGTCCTTGGGATCGTAAATTTTAACTTTATCAACTTTCAAAATAATTTTTTCTGAAACAAATCTCTTAAATATATAATCAACTATTTTTCTGTTGTATTCAATATTAGACTTATCATCAAAAGAAAATTTCCAAGCAATAATTCTAATATTACCTAAGAAAGAAAGTTTCGAAACACTTTTTGAGAATCTTGTTTTAATTGAGGTATAGATTGATCCACTGGGATAAATGAGAATTTGTTTTTCACTAGCGGAAATTTTTCTTAGAAATAAATAAGCTGATTTTCTTTCATCAAAATTTTTATAATCAAAACATAAATGTCCATAATTTTTTAAAGACTCTTCAAAAAAAGGTAAAAAATTTTTTAAGTGTTGATCTACAGTTGTAATAGTTCTCATCCCAAATAAATATTGCGCTGCAAAAATGTCTAAAGGGTTGTCATGATTTGAAATATGTATCCCTTTTTTGAAAAATCCATGTTTAAATTTTTTATTTATAGAATAAGAAACACCCAAAGAAAGAGAACAAATATAAGCAGCTCTTCTAAAAATTCTTTTTGCAATATTTGTAAATTTTAGAAAAATAAATATTAATTGTATTAGATAAAGTAAATAAGAAAAAATAAATAAATTTATTCTTAAAAAAATATTTAAAACCTTAAAAATATATAATTTATTCACTTATTTTCAAAGATGAATAAATTAGCAAAAGGGAAATAACCATCAAAATTTCCATTTATCTGAGAATTCTCCAGTATGTATTTATAAAATTTATTGAATAATAATTGGTCAACTTTTTTTGGGTTAAGAAAAAAAGAAGTTAAACTTTTCTGGTAGGAAAGTCCATCAAAATTGTATGGAGTAATACCTAATGCTTTTACTGGTATCGAATGAAACAAAGCTTGGTAACCTACGGTACTATTTATTAATACAGTCCCTTTGCATCTAGGATTTTTGAAAATTTTTGATAAAAAATAATCATGTATGTAATAAACATTTTTACTAATACCAAACTCTTTTGCAAATTTTTTTATTTCATGATTGTAATTGGTGTATCCTCTATCTCTAGGATGATGCTTAAACACTAAATTAATATTTTGAAGTTTTGCCCTAGCAAAATCTTTTATTACTTTATAAATAAATTTCTTATTATCTTTAATTTTAGATCCTATTGTTAACTGACTATCAGAGGATACTTGAAGTATTACTAAAAAAAAAGAATTTTTCTCAAAACACTTTTTCTTTATACTATGCTCACTTACTTTAAAATAAAATTTTAAGAGAAAGCCTTTTATTTGAAACCATAAAAATGAAGGTTTAGGTTGGAGTTTGTGTTCGAATTCAACAATTCGATAATTTTTTAAGCAATGATTAATAAAAGTAATTGCTTTCCATAACTTTCTTATCCTAAGTTTATGATTTTTAGGCTTGGGATAAGTTTTATATGATGTTTTTTTTGAATAAAAATCTTTATCTAAAAGAAATCTACTTGTGTAATTAACACCACTACTTTCTAAAGTAACAAAATTTGGTCTCATATAACCTAATTCAAAGATATGAGTTTTAATCTTATCTCCTTTTTTATTTAATTCCTTAACTAAATCTAGAGCTTGTCTATGAGGAATAACAACATTCCCATACATAAAAATATGTTTAATTTTATATTTAATTATTGTTTTTCTTAAAAAATCTTTGAAAAATTGTACATCTTCTGAATATTTTATTATTCTAGATTTATGAAAACCATACTCATGTAAAGGGAACAAAACTTTATAAGTTTTTACATCATTTTTATCCAAAAAATTTGATAATCTGGCAAAAAAGGTTCCAATAGGACCAATTAAAAGTAAACAATTACCTTGTATTTTTATTTTTCTTTTAAAAATTAGCAAGTCATTTTCTGAACTCATTATTTACTTGAAAATATAATCTTTTCTTTTAAGATACCCCAGTATTTAAAAATAATTTGCTCCAAAGATTTTTTATTATTTTTATTAGAAATAAGTTCATCAATAACATGCTCAATTTCCATGGGACATCTAAATTTTAAACTACTATAAAATGGATACTCAATAAGAGAAATAAAAATTAATTCTTCTAAGTTTAATTTTCGAGTTCTTTTTTTAGCCCAAATGTGATTATGTAATTTATCTTCAGTAAGTCCCCAACCAGCATAAAATGGAAGTCCATAAGTAATTACAGATATACCTCTAATAAGCGCCTCAAAACCTCCCAGAGAAGTGAAAACTGCTACTTTCTCAACATTGTTAAATATATATTCAAGTGGGGTTTCATAAGCAATAAAATCAGCAATTTCATTTATAGCTACTTCATTTTTACCTTTTGCTCTTAAACCTGAATCTACATCAGGATGTGGCTTATAAATTATAAAAGCATCAGGATAATCTTTTTTCACCTGCATAACTAATGCATAATTTGTTTTTGGAATAGTGTCGTTAGGTACACCATAAATAATTGAGTTGTCATTTTCTACCTGGCCAAGTACAGCAATTATATTTTTTTTTGGAATATTAATGGGAAATTTTATTTGACTTTTAAAACTTAAATTATATTTGCTAATTTTTAATTTAATTATTAAATCTATTAGTTTTCTTGATCTAATTAATTCATTTTTTTTAACTACCCTATTTTGTAGTAAATTTTCAAGGTTACTTTTTCTGCTGGCATCAAAATGAATTCCTTCTTTGTCAAACAAAAGACTATAAGGTGGATATAAATCGCCCCCAAGGCCTACAGACCTTACAAATCCATCTTCTACTGAAATAAAATCATTTACTTTGCAAATATATTTATCAGTTTCTTTGTTTTTCCCCCAAACAATAATATTTTTCATTCCACTTTTAAAACTTGCAAGATTCCTAACGGATTTACCTTTAGGGACTTTAAGAAACCTATTTATTTGTCTTGCTTTCCAAGGAGTTAAATTTATTCCCTCAAAATCATCTGGAAAAAATCTAGATATTTTTCTATTTCTATTAATAAAATCTATAACTTCTTCAACTTCACAATTCTTTTTAGTTCTAGGATCTAGATAATACTGGTACTTTACTAATGATCCAAAAACTAATTGTTCTATAGAAGCAGCTTTTTTTTTCTTATATTCTTTTTTAATTCCATGATCAATAGTTAATCCTAAGCCTGAGTAAAATGGCCTCCCAAAAACATGAACTTCTTTTCCATATATTAATGATTCGAATCCTACTTGACTAGTTACAACACAAACAGCAGTGCTAAACTTTATTAACTTATTTATCTGACCTAATTCAGAAATTACAATAACATTTTTCTTCGAATAAAAATTTTTATCTAAATAACCATTCTTTTTTGATTTAACTACATCTGGATGTACCTTGATAATAATCTTGTGTTTAGGCCAATTTTTATAGGCGAAATGAAACATTTTTGAAAAAGAATCTTTATTAGCCCCTCCGTAATATATAGATAAATCTCCAAAAGTCTGATCTATTAGAAGAATATATTTTTGAGTGGGGGGATTAATAAAATTAGGAAAATTATATTTTGAAATTGAACATTGCTTCCAAAGTTTAATAATTCTTTTTGCCCTCAAAAAATCATTATTGCTTAACTTTGAATGAATTATATTGAACAATTCGCTACCGCTATTGTAATTATAGTAAATTCCATTTTTATCAACGCAAATTGAGAATGGAATTCTACTTTTTTTCATTCCATAAGAATGTATAAATCCGTCTTCAAGATATATAAGTTTTGATTTATTAATTTTCTTTCTTAATCTATATCCCGACCTTTTCATTCCCCAAACGTAATTATAGGATTTATCAAAGTTATATGATTTAACTATTAAGTTTGTTCTAGAAATTAAATTTAAAAAGGAATTTTTTAATTTTATAAATAGCTGCATATATTATCCTTTAACGTGAATTATACAACCATAATTTAAATTACATAAGTATACGTTCGTCATCTTAAGGTAAAAAATCAACAAATAATAAAGTTGTAAATTTAATTTGTGAAATATGAGATGAAATTGTACCTAAAAAATTTTCATATAAACAATTAATAACCTATTTCAATGATCATTTAGGTCATGATAAAAGATTCTCAATAGATTCCTCAAAAATAAAATCTCAAATAGATTGGGCTCAAAAATATCCATTTAAGAAATGTCTCATAATTACAATTAATTGGTATCTATAAAAATTTAGAATTAAAGTCAAATAAATCAATATTCACTCTTTTTTACTAAAAATTGTTAAAAGTGAGTGCTTATTATGATCTCCAAAAACTCAAATGACAAAATTTAAATTCTGATTTAACATAACAATAATAATTTTCTCAAGAAAAGTTGAAAGTAATTTTTTTTTAAGTCAATACTAAATACTTAAATGGTTCTAAAATTTTTATTATTATTATTTTCTTTTTACCCTATAGTTAATTATAGCTTTATTAATGCTAAACCACCCTTAGATTCTTTTGAAAACAAAGAAAACTTTATAGATGTACCAAAATATTTATTAGGGCCAGGAGATTTTCTTAAAATAAATATATATAAATTTGAAAGTCTCAGTTCTAAAGTTAAAGTGCTACCAGATGGGACTGTAAACTTACCGAGAATAAATTCCCTTTATATAAATCATCTCACTATAGATGAGGCTAATTCATTAATTACTAAGAAATACAAGCAAATTATAAAAAATCCAATTGTTTACATTGATTTAATCAAAGCTAGACCAATAAGAATAAATATAAATGGAGAGGTGCAAAGACCAGGTATCTATTCACTTAGTACTCAAAGAATAGATACAGTATCAAATACTGATGGTGGAGAGAGCTTATTAAATAATAATCAGGGTTGGCCTACAGTTGTAGATGCCATTCAAAAAGCTGGTGGACTTACGAATGAAGCTAATTTAAGAAAAATAAAATTAAGAAGATATGAAAAAAGTAATGATAAGACTAATGAAATTATTATAAATTTCTGGGAAAGTCTTTTTGAAGGAAAGCTTGTTGATAATTACGAAATATTTGATGGAGATAGTATATACATAGAAAATTCAAAACTTTACACTCAAGAAGAAAAAACATTAATCTCTTCTTCAAATTTATCTCCTTCCACAATTAGTGTGAGAGTAATTGGCGAAGTAAATAATCCAGGCAATACTAACGTAAGAAGTAATAGTCCAATAATGGATGGAATTTTGAACGCTGGAGGTTTTACTAGTAGATCTAATAGAAAAAAATTAACATTATTGCGTTTAAACAATAATGGTAAAATCGAGAAGAAAACTTACTTTAACAATGAATCGGGTAAGAAGCAGATATTTTTAAAAGATAGAGATGTTATATTCGTTGATGGGGATTCACTGTCAAAGGCATCAAATAATCTTAAGAAATTAATTGAACCAATAAAACCAATAATAGATGCAGCAACATTTTATAAAATATTTTTCGATTAGATGAATAAAATACCCAAAGAATTGATAAATATCATAAGTGAGAGAAAAGATTTGGTGGATAAAGGGTTTCTTGAAAAAAATCAAGAACGAGAATTAGTTGTGTGGATTATTCTAAGAGGATTTAGTAAGTATCCAGAAATATCTATTGGAAATTGCAAAAATAATCCAATTCTAAAATGGCTAGCGGAAAGTTCATCTTTCGGGAGATACAAAAATATGCCAAGGATTTTTCTTGGAATATGGGACATTCACAAATCACATAAAAGAAGATGGCCCTATCCTGAGTTAAATTCTTTCTACCTAATATGGGTAGAAAAGAATTGGGAAAATTTCAATATAAAGTTACCTGATTTTGAAAAACTTTTCAAAAGAAAAATAAATTTTTCAAATTTATTTGATTTTTTGATTTTTGAATTCTTTTGGCTTATTAGAAAACCATTTTCAATAATATCTTATGAATATTTTGGTACTACTATAGATCTCTTCTTTGCAAACAAGTTAGAGGGATGGCATGTACAGTTTAATGTGATAAATTCTCTTATTTACAGAGAATTAAAAACACGAATAAGTTTGGTAAAAGGAGGAGTCTTAGGTATTTTTATTGAACCCTTAGGAGTTATCAGTGTATTTCTAATATTATTCACTATTTTAAGAGCGAATACATCAGGACCGCTAGATATCTTACTCTTCTTGGGATCAGGCACAGTCCTATTTACTCTTTTTAGCAATATTGCGATTAGATCTTCTAATGGGATTTCTGCTAATCAAGCACTTTTTTTTTATAAGCCTGTAAAGCCTGTAGATGCAGTGATCGCAAGAACTATTGTGGAATCAGGCTTATATGGCATAGTTTTTATTTTTATAATTTTTTCGACTTACATAATTAGAAAAGAAATTATTTTAAATAATTTAGCATTACTTTTTACTACTTACTTAGCTCTAGTTATCTTCTCATTTGGATTTGGCTTATTTTTACTGGTTGCTTCTCATATCTATCCTTCTATAAAACAATTAATTCCATTGGCAATACGTCCATTATTTTTTATTTCGGGAATTTTTGTTTCTCTAAATGCTTTACCCCAATGGTTAAGACCTTACTTAAGTTGGAATCCAATTTTGCAAGCAATTGAAATAACAAGATATTCTTTTTCAGAGACCTATATCATCGACAAAAGTTTAATTTCAATTACTTATTTATGGCTAACTACGTTCCTTTCTCTTTCCCTAGGTTTATTTATATATTCGTTTAATGAGAAAAAGTTATTAACAAAATGATTAAAGTTAAAAACCTTACCAAAAGTTTTATTCATAATGGTAAGAAAATTAATATTTTTAGAAATCTTAATTTCGAAATAAATAAAGGTGAATCAATTGCTTTACTTGGAAGAAATGGTTCGGGTAAAAGCACTCTTTTGAAAATTTTAGGGGGAATTGATCAGCCTGACGATGGAATTATTGAAAGAGACTGCACGATAAGTTGGCCCGTTGGATTAGTTGGAGGGTTTCAAGGTAGTTTATCTGCAAGAGAAAATACAATATTTGTTTCAAAGATTTATGCAGGTTTAAATAAAAAGATTATCGAACAAAAAGTTAAATTTGTTGAGGAATTTGCAGAGATTGGTGATTATTTTGATCGGCCATTCAAGACCTATTCAAGTGGAATGCGCTCGAGGGTAACTTTTGGACTTTCAATGGCTTTTGATTTTGATATCTATTTAATAGATGAAGTAACAGCTGCTGGAGACGAAAGATTTAGGAAAAAAAGTAAAGAATATCTAGCAAAAAAAAAGGAGAATTCAGACTTTATAATGGTTGACCATAATCTAAATGAGCTTACTATGCATTGTAACAGAGCATTTTTGCTACATAAAGGTAATTTGATAGAATTTAAAGATGTTAAAGAAGGCATAAATCAACATAAGCAATTTTTAGAACAATAATAATAAGTTATGGAATTATTAAAAAAAGGACAATTTAAAAAAAATAAAAGTAAGTTTATTTTTGTATTATTTTCAATTCCAGTTCTATTATCTTCAATTTATTTTTATTCAATTGGAAGAAGTAGATATTTGGTAAGATCAGATATTATTGTGAGAAAAGCTTCAAATAATAGTCAAAATTCTTTTGATTTTGCAAATATTATTGGAGCTGGGAATCAAAGTTCAATTGAAGATTCTTTATTCTTACAAACATACCTAGAATCTCCTCAAGTTTTAACAGCTCTTAAAAAAATTTTTGATATTGAAGAAGTATATAGAAAAAAAGGTCTTGATTTATATGCTGGACTCTCAAAAAATCCAAGTTTAGAAGAAAAATATGAATTTTTTAAAAAACAAATTTCTATCAACTTGAATGAAAGGTCAGGAATTCTTAAAATCAATTCATTAGCTCTAGATCCTGAAACTGCATATAAATTTAATTTATTTCTGATAGATGAATCAGAAAAGTTTATTAATGAATTAAATCAGTCAATATTTTTAGAACAACTTGATTTCCTTAATAAACAAGTTATAAAGAATTCTAAAAGATTAGAAGAAGCTAATAAAAATCTATCAAACTTTCAAAAATCCAATAAAAGTCTTGATGCAATTTCTGAAGCACAAATGACAACAAATTTTATATCTGAATTAGAATCTCAAATTGTAAAATTAAAAGTTGAACTTGCCGCTATTCAAAGACAATTCGTCGATCAAAATTCACCTGAAATAATATTGCTCAAAGATCAAATATCAGAATTAAAAAATCAAATATTTATTGAGAGAGATTCACTTGTTAATCCTAAAGGCAAGAATTTCAATGAAAAGATTATTACTTTATCGGAATTAAAGTCAAATCAAAAATATGCAAGTGATTTATATATTGCTTCTTTACAAGCAGCAGAAAAAGCATCAGTGGATAGTATTCAGCAACAAAGATTTCTGGCGATTATATCTGAACCTCAAATACCAGAAGATGAATGGATGAACTGGCGGCACAGAGGATTTCTTACCCTAATTTCAATTTTTTTTATAACTATTTCCTTAGCTAAATTTATTTTAGGTATGGCTGATAATCATAAAAATTAAAAATGGGATTAATTAATTGTTTATATTCAAATTTAATCGCATCTATTTATAAAATACATAAAAGCCAATGGATATTATCTGAAAATAATTATTATTTAGATAATAATTATTTAAATAAAAAGAAACTACTTTTAGAAAATTATTTTATTGCGCCTAATTTAAAGGAAAAAATTATTATAAAAAGAAATAAGAAAGTTAAAAGAGGTTGGTACTTTTTAGGCATATATCACTCTGGGGATAATAAAAAATCTCTTTTAAAAATAAAGAATACAAAGTACAGTATTCAATGCAGACCTGCTTTTGCAGATAAGAGAAGATGGAGAATAATTAGAATAAGAAATAAATCAGATCTTATTTTAGAACTTTCTCAAATTAAAAACCCTGCAAAATTTAAAGAAATATGGTTTATAAAAATTCCAATATTTTTTGCATTTTTTAAAATAAAAAAAAGAGTTGAGAAAAGTTTTTCTAAATTATATACAAGTTCTTTAAATAAAAAAAATATCTGGAGAAAATATAACTCTATACTCATTAACCAATTTGGAACGCATAAAAAAGTTACTTACGAAGAGTGGATTAGATTTTCAGAAACTCCTATTTATCAATCAATTTTAGAAAATAATTTGAAACCAAATTTAAATTATAAAAATTATATTATCTTAAATTCAATAAGGAAGATTTCTAATAAAGAAATTAAATGGGTAGTGATACTTCGTGATGATGTCATTCTTAGTGATAAATTTAAAAATGTTCTCAAATGGATTGATAATCAAGAAGCTAAGGTTGATCTCTTTTATGGAGATGAAGATCATTTATCAGAAAATAAAAGGTATAATCCAATATTTAAATCAGGATGGAATAGAGAGCTTTTCTGGGCGGATCCTCTTTATAGTTCGCATTGGGTAATATCTAAAGAAATATGGAATTTAATATTTGATGAAAGTAAAAATTCAGATCCCTTAAATTTTGAAAAAGTTATATTTTCATTAATAGAGAATTTAATTTTAAATAAAAATGAAACTAATATTAAGCATATTCCATTCATTATCGCTCATAGATTAAATAGCTTTTACCCCCATCAAAATATTAAAAAAACAATAATTAATCAAGAAATTCTTGAAATTCATCTAAAGAAAATTTATTCCAATAAATTTATAAGAGTTAATCAAAACTTTAATAAAATAAATTTCATAGAATGGGCTAATCCCAAAGATATTTTTATATCAATAATTATTCCAACTAAAGATAATTGTAAACTTCTTAAAAATTGCGTCGACTCAATTCACAAATATAGTAATTCATCAAATATGGAAATTTTAATTATTAATAATAATTCTGTTGAAAAAGAAACTTTTTTATATTTTGATGAATTAAAAAATAAACCTTTAAAGAATATTACCCATAGGATATTAGATTTTAATGAGAAATTTAATTATTCAAAAATCAATAATTTTGCTATTAAAGAATCAATGGGGGACACATTGATTTTGGTTAATAATGATATTGAAATTCTTTCTGAAAATTGGGATATCTATTTATCAACAAACGCGAATAGGGAAGAAGTAGGATGTGTGGGCGCTAAACTTTTATTTGATGACTTAACCATCCAGCATGCAGGAGTTATTTTAGGAATCGGGGGTGTAGCAGGGCATAGTCATAAATATTTTGGATCAAGTGCAGCAGGTTATTGTGGAAGAATAAATATGTCTCAGGAATATTCTGCACTTACAGCTGCTTGTCTTTGTATAACGAAATCAAAATGGTCAAAAATAGGAGGGTTTGATGAAATAAATCTTGCGGTTAATTATAATGATGTTGATTTATGCCTCAAATCAAGACAACACAATTTAAGAAATATTTATTTACCTCATGTTTTAGCAATTCATCATGAATCTAAGACAAGAGGCAAACCTATAGGGAAAAGCTATTATGAATGGAGAAAGGAATATAAATTCATGCTAAGGAAATGGAAGGAGGTATTAAAAAAAGATTTTTCTTATAGTCCTCATTTAACTTTAGAAGAGGAAGATTGGTCTATATCAATAAATGAATATAATCTAAATCTAAGATAAATTTTTAATAATTTCTTTTATTCTTTCACTATAAGAATATCCTCTATTTTCTAAAGAAAATTGATTTCTAATTTTTTCTCTAAAATTCTTTTTATTCAATCTTTTACCTTTATAAATTTCAAAAATATATTTTGCAGCTTTATCTAAGTTAGGTTCAGCCCATTTCTGACCTTCCCAGAAAGGATAAGTACCTGGAACTACATCTGTCTTTTGATAAGGGACAAGATGTGTAAATTCATCTTTGCAAAAATCTGTATTACCGCCCCAATTTGTTGCAATAATTTCCAATCCTAGATTTATACATTCTACAATAATCCTTCCAAATCCTTCAGATCTATGGAGAGAAATCAATGCATCACAAGATCCATATAAATTAATTAATTCATCATAATCAAGATTTCCCTCAATAATTATTATCCTTTTATCAAGTTTTATAGTATTTTTTAGTATTTCCCAATCACGATTATGTGAAATTGGTTTGAATGTTTTAATTACTAAATTTACATTTTCATTGATAGGCTTATTAGGGTAGTTTGGATTAAAAGCCTTTTGAAAAGAATTTATGACTGCCCAGGGATTTTTTCTAGAGATATAAGATTCAAGATCAAAAGAACACAAAAAGATAATATTATTTTGTGGTAAATTATATTTTTTTCTGTAATAAGATTTATTTTTTTTACTCAAAGGTTTCATATCTTTTTCAGGATTATCAACGCATAAAGGCATGATTTTTTTTGTATTCTCAAATTCTTTAAAAGCTCTATAGGTAAATTTTGAAGAACTCCATAGCTCATCAAAATATAAATATAAATCATTCAAAGTTGAAGGCCAAATATCAAATTCCCAAGGTATGTAACCAATAATATATTTTCTATAAAAAAAACTTGTTTTTTTACTTGATAAGTAATTGAAACAATCATTTGGGTTAAGACAAAGAATCAAGATTTCTTGATCACAATTTTGGTAATCACCTTTAAAAATTTTAAGTTTTCTTTTAGTCTCCCTATCGTTTTTTATCCCAAAATCATTAATTTCAGGTTTAATACCTTTTGATTTCAATGCTAAGTATGTTTTCCTAACATCCTCTCCTATTCCACTTTGATAATTAAGATGACCCACTAAACTAACTTTGGTTTTATTATCTATATTTTTATTAATATTAAATTTTTTTCTTTTGAATAAATCAAAAAGTTTTATTAAATTCTCAAGCCATTTGATATTTGTATTAAAAAAACATTTGTAATTTAAAATAGGATTTGTAAGAAATTTATTCCAATTAAAAATAATAAAATACCTTAAAAATATTTTTGTTTTTTTCAAAAAAATTATTCTTTTTAATTTTTTATTTGAATCCCAAATAGCTTGAATTATTCGTGGAATATTTTCTTCATTATTTTTCGATAACCATTCAAATATAATATTATTTCTGAAATCACCTTCAAACAAATAAGGATATTCATTTACTCCATGATTAATTAACCAAACACAGAAATCCCTCTCATTTTGACTATAATTAAAGCCACATTTTTGCAAATCATTTCTCTCACTTAAGATTTTTTTTAATGAAATTGGATAATCATTTTTATTATTTACACTATTAAGAATTAATTTATTACCATGAATAAATTTATATAAAAAATTATTATAAATTTTTTTTAAATTTATCCCAAGATATTTTTCTATTTCTGAATCTTCTAAAAAATAAAAATCTTTTTTTTTATCATTTAAGACAATAAATCTTGCAGCCTGCTCAAGCCAATGATCTTTAACATATCCTAAATATTTATTCAAAATTGAAGCTGATTCAATATTTACTCTCCAATATTCTTTATAAGATATTGTTTTTTTATGCAATCTTGTAGATGCTTGTACTGCCTTAACAAATCCAATATCATTTAAATTATAAAATTTAAATATCCTTAACCATAAATCAAAATCAAAACATGTTTTTAGATTTTCGTCGAAGCCACCCACATCTTGGAAAATTTGTTTTCTAAACATAATAGTAGGCTGACAAATAAAGCAGCCATCTTGAAATTTATCTATACCTACATTTGGTTCAAAGGTAGGATAATATTCTAAAAAACTTCCTTGCTCATCAATATGTTTGCCATGACCATACAAAATCTTACAATTTTGATTTTCATCAAAATAACATAAACTTCTTTGAAAAGAATTAATCTCATATTTATCATCACTATTTAACCATGCTATGAATTCGCCTTTAACTTTTAATAAAGCCTTATTTAAGGCTTGAGCTGGGCCATTATCCTTTTCAATTATCAAGTGAATATTAGCATAATTTTTTTGTAATTTTTTAATTCTAGAAATAGTATCATTTTTTGAACCCCCATCAACAATTATTATTTCTAATAACTCCTCTTGATTTAGACAACTTATAAGAGCCTCCTCTATAAATACGCCAGAATTAAGCGAGGGCATAATAACTGAAATATTTTTTCTTCCCATATATGTAATTACTGATCTTATATATCTTTAATTATATTTAAAAATTGAAAAAAAATAATTTATATAATCAAATGCTAGATTTATATGAATCAGATATTTTAATAATGAGATGTTTAATACATGTTGGGACTCATCATACAGGAACAACATCCTTACAAAAGATACTTAGTGATCAAAGCGATTATTTAAAAAATATAGGAATTATTTATCCCGAATCTATTAAACAAGGCATTCAACATAGTTTATTACCTGCATCTTATTTTGCTGAACATTATGCTTTACATGAAAACAGAAGTTTAGATGTTGACTTATACATTAAGAGACTTAAAGAGGAAATTGAACCCCTAAATTGCAAATTATGTTTTATTAGTAGTGAAGTTTTTACTGAATTAATAAGAAGAAAAAAAAGCTCACTGTATGAACTTTTTAATAAATTAGAAACAATTTTTGATGACATTTCAATAATGTATACATCTAGAGATGAAAGAGAAAGATCTTTTTCTGCCCAAAAAGCACAAATACGTCTATCATCTTCTAATCGAATATTTAGGTCAGATATATTTAATGCTCCAGAAAGATATAGAAATAAAATGTTGGGTTCAAAATTAGAAATTAGCGAATGGAAAAAGTTAAAAAAAGAATTTTTAGTTCTTTATATGGAAGACTCTGTCAATCCAATAATAATGTATGTGAATTCTATTATTGATCAATTAGATTTAGATGAGATTTCATATCAAAAACATTCAAACTACTTCAGAGAAATATTTTTCAATGGTAATTACCATTTAAATAAAGATCCATATAAGCCTATTTCTTACTTATTGTTGATATTAATTGGCATGAAAATTAAAAATGAAGAAGATTCTTTAAAAGAAATCTTAAATCTAGATATTGTTAATAGATTTCTTGAAGATTGTGATGAAAAAGTTAAAAAGCATCTTTTTGTAATAAAAAAGTTAAATGTAATAAAATTTCTAGAAAATTACAGAATAACTGTTTTTGAAGAGAATGAAATTATAGATGTTTTTAAAAAGGCGGAAATATCTTTTTCTTCTAGAGTAATAATAATGAAAATAATTGATGATATTATATTAAAGCTAATTCTAGATTATTAAATTAATATGCAACTTATAAAAACTACATTATTAAAAAAGGGAAGAGAATTCATAAATTTCTTTTTTTATAAAAAGCCATTGACTCAGCCATCTCCCATTCTTCATTTGTATCGATATCTATAGCCTCATTTTTAGGTGTCTCAAAAAGGATAGGATTATTGCCTATTCTACTTGAAGTAGATAAGAAACTCTCTTTAGAAAAAATATACAAATTAGAATTTTCTTCATACATTGTATCTAAATCTTGAGTTGGGATTAATTTCTTAGGATTATGATTTATGGGCTTTCCAGTTTTCGTATAAAATCTGGTTTGAATTGCATTGACTGTAAAAAGAGAATCATAACTTGAAAATTTTCTTTTTATTAAGTAATCATCAATACATGATCCAATTGTTTCTTTTGATAATAGTGGATTTGTAGTATGAGTCATAATAAAAAAATCTGAATAAGTATGAGATAAATCATATTCAATTATTTTGTTCATACTGATCTCATCTCCACAAAGGTGCTTAGGTCTATCAATTATTTTAATTTTATCTCTATTAAATAATTCATCATTCATTAAAATGTTTCTTGCATCTGTGTTAATTATTATTTTATCTACTTGTTCAACATTCAATAAAGTATTTAATATCCAAGCATAAAGAGGTTTTCCTGCGAATATTTTAAAATTCTTTCCTTTTACTCTTGTACTATTAAGCTTCATTGGTAGGAGTGCTGTACATTTTACTTTCATTTTTGCCCTAATATTTTTCTTATCTTCAATAATCATATATGTTGGTTGTTTAAAAGGTTTAGAAGGATAAAAATATTTATTACTCAAATCATTATTATATTTTTTTGTCAATTTGTTTCCTTTGTAGCTTCCCCAGAATTGGAAAGACCTATAAAGAACTATATTAAAAAGATTATTTTTTTTAAAAAGAATTTTTTTTGAAAAAGCTTTCCTAAAATCGAAAAATATTGCTGAAAAAATAAAATAAAGTAATTGAAATTTATTTATTGTTATTTCTGGAGAAATTTTTAGTAAAGCATATGATTCTCTCTCAAATCTTCTTGAAATTTGACTCCATGTTTCTTTATGACAATGAAAAACGCAAGCTTCAGCGATATATGATATGTTTCCCCCATTACTATATATTTTTTTTGCTAAATCAATATCCTCTAGACCAGTCAAGGTTTCATCAAATTTATACTTTAACCACTCCTCTTTTATAATTGCACTGTTAGCGTTATTGCAAAAAAAACCTTTTTGAAATAAATTTGAAATGTCAGGGTAATATTTATTAAATATTTGGCTTTCTGAAAAAAATGTTTCTTTTGATCCTATCTGTTTCCCATAAGAATAAGTACTTAAATTTTCATACAAGGGACTAATCAAATTTTCAATCCAATAATTATTTTCAGGGATACAGTGAGCACTTACAATTACAAGATACTTTCCTATTGCTTTGTCGCAACCCAAATTTAGACTTCTTCCAAAAGTAAAATTTCTTTTTTCTATATTAATTATTTTAGTTGCATAGTCATTAGCAATTTTTAATGTTGAATCTGTAGAACCTGAATCAACAATAATTGTTTCAGTTTGATCGTATAAACTTTGAGTTCGTATTTTATTTAATAAATAAGGTAAATATCTTTCTTCATTAAATGTACGAATAATTATTGAAATATTGATTGTCATTAAATAACTTCCTCACAGGAAAATGTTAAAGCGAACTTCCATTGATAACCTCTATAAACCGCTTTGATTTCATCAATCAATGCACTATTTACATCAAATAAATCCCAATGAACTGGAAAAACAGTTTTAATATTTAATTCATCAGCCAAACCAAAAGCTTCCCTTATAGACATATTCCCGATAATACCTCTTCTTCTCCTAAAGAAGTTATCCTCATTTACAGGTAAGAAAGCTGATTCAATTGGTAGATATCCTTTTAAAGAACTTATAATCTCCTCAGTAAGTGATGTATCACCTGTAAAAAGTATTTTTTTTCCTTTGATTTCCAAAATCCAGCCTATTTCATTAGGTTCGCCGTCAAGGGCGTATGTCAACTTCGGATGTGCTGCTGGTATTGAATACATAAAAATATCTTCTGATAACTTTAATTTCTTCTTTGAAGCTTTTATTATTTTATTTGCAGGAATGTCCCATTCCATCAACTTTTTTCTAACCTTTTCCGGACCAACAATTTTTAAATTTTTATTATTCTTTTCTAATATTGGCAAAGTATGAGGATCACAATGATCTATATGCTCATGAGTAACAAAAATCCAGTCTAAATCATTTATTTCATTAGGTTTGAAAGGTATTGGGATCTTTCTTTTTAAATCTTTTGCCTCTAGCTCCTCAACAGAATTACTTAAATAAGGGTCAATCATAAATGAAAAAGTATCCCCTTTACAAAAAATTCCAGATTGGCCTAGATATTTAAAAAATATATTTTTTTTGTCCATCATTATAAATTTTTTAATATTTTAATTTACACTCAATAAAATTACAATAAACATATCTTTGATTTTGAAATTAATACTTTTTATTCGAATTTCTTTATTTACAAATACCTAAAATTAATTTTTTTTTTACGATAAATCAATTTTTAGCTACAGATTCTTCGATGTTAATGGTAATATCATCAAATAAAGCTTCTTTAATAAGTAAATGATTAATATAAAATCAATCAAAAGATTTTATAATATTCATAAAGATGAGAAATTAATATTAATATGCAATGGACCTTCATTAAACAAAATTAATTTTGATATTTTTGAGAATCAAATAATAATGGGATTAAATAAAATATTTCTTGGATTTCATAAATTCAATTTATATCCAAAATATTATTTAGCAACTAACAAGAAAGTTATACAAAGTTCTATAAAAGAAATTGACGATCTAAATTGTATAAAATTTACGCCTACACACAGCAAAGATATTCTAAAAAATGGACCTTTAAACTACTTTTTAAATATCAGTACAAAAGAAAATTTTTTTTTAGATATTACAAAAGGAGTTAATGAAGGTTACACAGTAACATATGTGGGGCTGCAATTAGCTTATTTTATGGGGTTTTCAAAAGTTGTTTTAATTGGTTTAGACCACAAATATTCTTTTAAGGGCGAACCTAATCAAGAGTCTTATATGAAAGGAAATGATCCAAATCACTTTGATCCCTCATATTTCAAAAATCAATCATGGGATAATCCAGACTTAGAAAACTCCGAAAAATACTTCAAAATAGCAAATGAAATCTTCAAAAAAGATAATAGAGAAATCATTGATTCCACTGTCAATGGTGACTGTAATGTGTTTCCAAAAATGGAGCTAGAGGAAGTAATAAATTGAATAAAGGTATTATCATTACAGGGGTTTCAGGAGATATTGGTAGATCACTTGCCAAAGCATTTAAACTATCTGGCTGGTTTATTATTGGAATTGATATTAAACAACAAGAAAAGAATGAAGGAACTTTTTATTGTGACAAATTTTACAAATTTGATTTATCAAATTGCATAAAAAAGCCTGAATTGTTTAGAAATTTAGTAAAAAATATTAAATTAGAAATTGCTAATAGTAAACATCACATACAAGGTATTGTTAATAACGCAGCAATTCAAATAGTTAAGCCTTTTGAAAAAATTGATACTAAGGATTGGATGGATTTATTTGCTGTAAATTTTTTTGCTCCAGTTGAGCTCTCAAAAGCATTTTTAGATGATTTAAGAAAAAACAATGGTTCAATACTTAATATAGGCAGTATTCATAGTGAATTAACTAAACCTCATTTCAGTGCCTATGCCACAAGTAAATCTGCCCTTTCTGGTTTAACAAAATCATTGGCAGTAGAACTGGGAGATCAAATTAGAGTAAATGCAATAGAACCTGCTGCCATTGAAACATCAATGCTTCAAGAGGGCTTTAAAAATCATCCTGAAAAATTAAAAGATTTAGCCAATTTTCATCCATCTAAAAGTATTGGGCAGCCAGAGGATATTTCAAACGCAGCATTATTTCTAATGAATTCTGAACAAAAGTTCATAAATGGTACAACATTAAAAATATCTGGTGGGATTGCTTGTAGACTTCATGATGTTTTATAGAACTTATGGAAATTAAAAAAATCTTAGTAACTTGTCCCCCAATGTTGGGAATGATAGAAGATCTAAAATTAATTGCTAAAGATAAGTACGCTCTTGATTTGGTACCCCAAAATATTACTCAAATCATGAGTGAAGAAGATTTAATATCAATCATCAATGAATATGACGGATGGATAATTGGAGATGATCCAGCTACGGAAAAGGTATTAAAAGCAGGGAAAGAAGGTAGACTTAAAGCTGCCGTAAAATGGGGGGTGGGGATTGATAATGTTAACCTTAACGCGGCTGAGAAACTAGGTATACCTATAAAAAATACTCCAGGCATGTTTGGGGATGAAGTTGCAGACATCGCTTTTTGTTATTTAATTTGCTTAGCAAGGAACATAGTACAAATTCATAATGGCATAATTAATAATTCCTGGCCTAAATTAAGGGGTGACTCACTCAGAGACTCAGTTGTAGGTATTGTTGGTTATGGAGATATTGGAAGAAATCTTACTAAGAGAGTTTTAACTTCCGGAATGAAAGCTCAAATATATGATCCTTTCATTGATAACCTAAATTTATCTGAAGAAAGTGTAACTAAGGAGAAATGGCCAGATAATCTATCTAATTGTGATTACATAGTTTTAACATGTTCTTTAAATTCATCCAATTATCACTTAATCAATGAAGAAACATTCAAGGAAATGAAACATGGAGTTAAAATCGTAAATGTAAGTAGAGGTCCTCTTATTGATGAAAAGCAATTAATCAATGAGATTTCATGTGGCAAGGTAAATTCTGTTGCTTTGGATGTCTTTGAAAATGAACCCCTTCCAGAAAATTCTCCTCTTAGAAAATTTAACAATTGCATTTTTGGCAGTCATAATTCCTCAAATACAAATCAAGCTGTTCTTAAAACAAGCTTAAAAGCAATAAAGTTGTTAAATAATTTATTAAGACATTTTCAAAATTAACAATATAAATTAATCCTTTATTCCAAAAATTAGTCTTTGTAAGGTAATTAATTTTCTGATATTATATCTTTTATATTGAAATATTTTAAAGTTGAAAATACCTTTTCTTAAAAAGAAAATAATTACTCCAAAAAATACTAAATATAATATTGATTATGTTTTACCCTCTAAAATAATAGGGTGGATAACATCTAAAGATATTGATTTTGAAGAAATTAGATTAATTTCAGACAGTATTACAATAAGTAAATCAAAAATAGATATAGAGAGAGTTGATGTATTTAAAAAATTTGGTTTCAATTTGAATGTAGGATTTATTCTTAATTTACCTACAGATAAACCTTCATTAAATTCAAAAAAAATTGAGATTTCAGCTTACAGTAAAGACAAAAAATACAAATTTAATTTAAAGATTTACCAAAAGCAAAACATAAAGAAGACATCTTCGAGGTTGTTAAACATATTATCAAGCGACATCCTAGGCTTAGATGGTCACTTTGATGGTAAAGCAAATGGAGGTGGAAGTTTAAAAGGTTGGGTATCAAGCTTCTCGAAAAATGCTCCAACTATCTGGTTGAATTTAACTAATAAAGATTCTATACCTGTTAGATGTTCAGAAAATTATTTTAAAAAAGAAAAATCAAACAAATACTTCTATGATTACTATACTGAGATTGAAGACATTCCAATAAACTATTCAGGAGAAGTTTGGTTTTCATTCGATAAAGAAGGAATATATAAAATCCCTCAAGATAATTTAGTTGACATTGAGACAATAGATATTGATTCAAATGTAATAAACTTAGGTAGTAAAAAAAAACAAACTGATCAAACTAATCTTTATAAAAAAAGAGATCATTCCTCGCCTGAAATTAAGGAATATTGGGATTATATTATTTCAAATGAAGAATTCCTAAATAATATTGAACAAATTATTGATAATAAAAAAAGATTATCAATTGGTAAAAAATTTAAAATTTTTAAATCACTTTTATTAAAACCATTTATGTAAAATTTTTAATATTTTATTTTTGTTTCAATTATTAACTTACTTATAAATTATTGTTGATTTAATGATTTGATATTTATTTTTTTAAAAAATTCACATGAAAACAGACGTAAATTTATATGTAAATTTAACTGCCATTGACTTTAACAAAACAATGGGAGTGCTCAAATTTGGAAATAACATTATTAGACATTTATCACTTATTAATAACCTAAATTTAATAGCCTTAATTCCGAAAAATACAACCCTTCCTCAAGAACAATCTATTTTTTACAAAAAAATAATAAATATCGGATCTGAAGAAATTATTCATAGTAAAAACTCTTGTGAAATTTTATTACATCAATTACAAAAGCCAATAACTAATTTACCTTATCTAGTTGTCGCGCATGATTTTCATATATGGGATGTTGCATGGAAATATGGCGATAATTCAATACTTAAAAACCAATTAAAAAAAGTTTTTTTAAACTCAAAATCTATAGTCACAGAATTTCCAAGAACTTATTTTGACATATACGATTTCGTTCCAGAAATTCATAACAATATTTTTCTTTGCTGTTCTCCTCTAATGATGGAATTCAAATACATAGACTGTAATAATAACTCGTACGAAATTATTGAAAATATCCCCATAGCAAAGACTGATGAGGTAATTTTATATCCAGCGCAGTTGCAACAACATAAAAATCATATTAATTTGATAAAAGCCTTCAAAAAAGTTAATGACTATAAACCCAATACAAAATTAATTTGTACAGGTAGTTTTTTTAAAGATGATTACACTAATCTTTTAAAAAGATTAGTTAAAGAATTAAATTTAAATAATAAAGTTTTTTTTACAGGTTTAATAAGTGATGATGATTTAAAAATCTTATTAAATAGATGTAATTTACTTGCAATGCCCAGTCTTGCTGAGGGAGGAGCTTATGTTCCTTTTGAAGGTATTTGCTTCTCAAAAAATGTAGTTTGTTCTTCAATTAGACAGGTGAAACTTCATCTTGATCTTGCTTTAGCTGAAAATATTCCATTATTTGATCCAAACGACATTAATGATATTTATGAAAAGCTTTTAATTGGTTTAATGCAACCTCAAGATAATTCAATTGCCCGAGAAGAAATAAATTCTTGGAGTTGGGAGAGTACTGCAGCATACTTTTATAAAATAATTAGCTGGATTGCAAGTGACTTGAATTTCCCTGATAAATTAAAACCCTCAAGTGTTCAAAATGAACTTATTTATAATTTAAAAAACTTGAATAAATTTACTAATGCATCAAATAAGATTAGTAATTATTCTAAAACAGATATTAATATTATTACTAAGTGGGAAAGAATTGAAAATTCTATAGAAGGTAAAAAATTTAATCATTCTTTCAATATTAATTGGGGAAAAAAAAGGGACGCATTTTACGAAAACTTACATAAAAAAGGATTATTTTTATATCCGAGTGATAAGGATAAAGCAAGATTAACTTCTTTAAAAAATAAATACAAAGGTAAAAGGATTTTCGTAATTGGTAATGGACCAAGTATTAATTCTATGCCACTAGATTTACTTAAAAATGAATATACCTTTGTGGTCAATAGAGCCTATCTTTTATTTGAAAGAATTTCATGGAGACCTGATTTTTATACTGCTAACGATACAAGAGTAGTTCCAGATATTTCTCATGAAATAGATACATTACAGGGGATTACTTGTTTCTATGATCAGAGATTTAGAGGACTTTTAAGAGAAGATGATGATAAATATTGGTATGCGCATCATGGTTCTCTAAATGGCGAAGATAAACTTTTTTCTACAGATATGGTTAATGGAGTGAGAGGAGCTGGATCAGTAATTGGCTCTGCGATACAAATATCTTTTCATCTTGGATTTGAAGAAATTTATTTAATTGGATGTGATTTGGGATATAAAGTAAATGATTCTGTAAAACAAGAGGGCGAAGATAAATTCGGAAATGGAGTAAAGCTATTCTTGACGAGTACGAAAGATGATGATCCTAATCACTTCGATCCAAGATATTTTGGGAAAGACAAAAAGTGGCATGATCCAAATGTAAAAAGAATGATTGATGGACATATACAATGTAAAAATGGAGTGGAAAAAAACCAAAGAAAAATATTTAATGCGACAGTAGGCGGGAATCTAGAGGTTTACCCAAGGATAGAATTTACTAGTCTATTTAAGGAAACTAGCAAAAAAGAAAAATCACTTAAGAATAATTTAAATAAAAAATATCAACTTTCCAAAGACATACAAAACATAATAGGGCCTTTCAGCAGATCAGAAGAGGCACATATTGACGAAACAAATGTAATAGCTAGTTTATTTAGGGACAATATTAAGGGGAAAACTATGATAGATGTGGGCGCGCATAGAGGAATATCTTTAAAACCATTCCTAGAGATGAATTGGGAAATTCTTGCTTTTGAGCCTGATAATAATAATAGAAAAGGACTTGAAAATCTTCTTAAGAATCATCCAAATAAGGATAACGTAATAGTTGACAATAGATGTGTAAGCAATTCAAGTTTAGAAGATCAAACATTTTATACTTCTGATATAAGTAGTGGAATTAGCGGCTTATCTTTTTTTGATAAAAGTCATAAGGCATCACAAATAGTTGCAACAACAACCCTTTCTGAAGCAATTGATTTATATAAATTTCATAATGTTGATTTTCTAAAAATAGATACGGAAGGATTTGACCTTTTTGTTTTAGAGGGTTTCCCATGGAATTTATTTAAACCTAATGTAGTTGAATGTGAATTTGAAAATATAAAAACTCTTCCATTAGGATATTCATTTCATGATATTGCATCTTTTTTAATTAAAAAAGGGTATGAAGTGTACGTAAGTGAATGGCACCCAATTATTAGGTATGGAATAAAACATAATTGGAGGTCAATAAAGAAATACCCAACAGAATTATCTGAGAATCATATATGGGGAAATTTAATAGCTTTTAAAAATCCTATAGATGAAGAATGTTTAAAAGAGGCTTTACTTAAGAACCTTACTTTAGAAAAATCAATAAATAATTTTACAAATATTCCAAAATATTCATTGAATTTTGCCAATAATAAAAGTCTTTTTAATTACAAATCATTGCCTGAACAAAACCTTATTAAGAATGAAAATTTTGAATTAGAAAGAAAAGAAATAAATAATGAAAATTTTGAATTAGAAAGAAAAGAAATAAATAATGAAATAATTGAAGAAGATTTAATTTCTCTAATTAATGAAATTAAATTAGCAGAGATAAATAAAGAATATTTAAGATGCAAAAAACTTTACGTTAAAGCCTTTGAAAAAACAAATTTGAAAAACTTTAAAATTGGTATAGAAAGAATGGAATTCATTTTAAATTCAAAAACAACCAAAATTTAACTTTCAAGTTTTTGTAAAATACACCCTTTGTTCTCTGTGTTTAATATTTTCCAATTATTTTTTAATAACCATTCCATTGCTTTTGTTCCTTTTCCTTTCCATTCCCCATTATCTTTCCAAGTATCATCTAGTCCTAGTATCCCTCCTTTAATTATTTTCTTAGATAAATTAATAGCACATTCCAAATGCACTTTATGACATGTTTCATCGTTAATTTTCTCTCCATATTTATCTAAATATATTTTTTGTCGAAAATCAGAATGCTTTTCATGAAAGAAGTCATAAGCATCTAAATAAATAGCAGCAATATCGTATTTAAAGTCTTTTAAGATATTTTCTCCTTTTCCAATAATCCATTCGCAATTAAATGCTTTATAATCTCTCTCCAAGGAATTTATAATATCCTCATCAATATCAATTCCTACATATTTTATTTTTAGTTCATTAGATAAATTAATTAATTTATTTGTACTATTTTGACTTGAGATGATTTCCCTAGAACAACCTACTTCTGCAATTACCACACCGTCGTTATTATTTTTATTGAGAAATTTAGTTAAATTTTTTCTACAAAATTCATAAAATTGAATATGAGAATGATTTTGATTTTGATTTAAATCAACATAATCTATGACTTCATCTAATTCTTTAACAAATTTTTCAAAGGATGTATAGGAAATATTTATAAGACTTGTTAATTTTTTATTTAGAGTGATGAGAAAATTCAGATGATTATTGGATTTTAAATTTATTCTTGTTTGTCTAAAAGAATAATTAAAATTTAAATTCGAGAATATAGTTAAAACAACAAAAATTCTCTCATCTTTTGTTAAATTATTTTCAGTAATAAGCCTCCTAAGCCCATAAAGGGCAGCCGATAACATTTCCTGATTACCTAACTCTATTATCGCTCCAAATAACTGTGAATTTGATAATCTTCTATCTCTTATTAATTTTGTAGAAATTTGCCATCTTTCATATTTTGGTTTATCGAAGATTTCCTCACTAATTGAAGCATAGACAAGATAATCCCACAAAGAAATATTATCCTCTGAAATTAGTAATTTAATTAATTCTTCAAAAATTCTTTTTTTGCTTTCAGAAAAATTTTTAAGAATGGAAATTCTTAAATTT
>CACFEJ010000007.1 GCA_902565305.1 uncultured Prochlorococcus sp. | reverse complement strand
ATTCCTCTCCCAACAAATTCAACATCAGAAGCTGTCAATATGATCAAGGGGAGTAAATTCAGAGCGGCTATCGGTTCAAAATCGTTAATTCGAATCGAAGGACTTAAAGAATTAGCCTTTCCTATTAATGATGTTCCAGGTAATTGCACTAGATTTGTTTTATTAAGCAAGGAATCAAATTCAAATTTAGCTAATATTGCTAGTTTTGCTTTCTCATTAATTTCAAACAAACCTGGTGCTTTGCTTAAAGCTATAAATTTTATTGCAGATTTTGGATTTAATATGAGTAAAATTGAATCAAGACCTTCAAAAAGAGAGTTAGGCGAATATATAATTTATATTGATTTAGAAATTAATAATCAAAATAACATTAAAAGTTTTCTTGAATTAAAAAATAAGTTAAAGCCACTTTGCAAGAATTTTGTAGATTTTGGAAATTATTTTTCTGAAAATGTTGAACTAAATTAATTTAACCTCTACATTTATAAACTCCAAACTCCATTAAACCTTTTCTAAATGCCCAATTCATGAGAAGTATTGTTGGAATCTCTCTGATCGACTTAACTATCGCAAATGGGCCAAGAGACAAAATTACAAAGGGCCTTCGAATGCCTTCAATAATGGAATCGTACCATGAAGGGTTCGTATAGGAATTCCAATTTTCAGAAAAAACTCTTCCTGAACTATTTTCGTTAGTTCTTAGAATTTTACTAAATTCTTTAATGCTAATAAAATTTGGATGTACCCATTGTTCAAGTAATTGTTTAAGAACTAACTTTTCAAAAAATGATGGGGGGTATGCCTCGAGGTCTCTTGAGTTCCAATCAGCCAACGCGAAATACCCTCCAGGTCTCAGAGTTCTCAGCATTTCATCTGCAAACTTAATTTTATCATTCATGTGTGCACCAGCCTCAACACTCCAGACGGCATCAAATGATCCATCTTCAAATTTCAAATCTAAAGCATCCATAACTTGGAAGCTGCAATTTAGCCCATGAGGAGTAAGTTCTCTTGCTCTTTTAACTTGAGCAGGACTAATTGTAATGCCAGTGACATTAAACCCATAATATGCTGCAAGAATCCTAGAACTTCCTCCTATTCCACAACCTACATCAAGAATTCTTGATCCCTGTGGTAATTTATCTAAACCACTCCATTTGACTAATTCATGAACAAACTGAACTTTAGCCTTTCTAAAATCAATATTTTTTTTCCCTGAGGGATAAAAACCCAAATGTATATGTTCTCCCCATAATCTCTCAAGTAATTTATCCTGGGTCCAAGCGTCATATGCAGATGCTACTGTACCGGAAGAAATATATTTTCTAGCATTCTTTCTCCATATCATCGCTAAGACTAGAAATAGTAAAACTATTAAAAAAAAAGGGAATAATAATTCAAACATTTAATTTTCTTTAATATCAGGAAAACTCTCTTTCAATGCTGTTCTTGCTGCAAGTTGTTTTCTTGTATGATCAAGCATTTCATATTCTCTTTTCAAACGGGTAAAAGTATTTCTCTCTTCAAGAAGTCTTTGCTGTTCTTCCGCAACAGGACCGCCCAAATGAGCTCCTATCCAAAATGATAATTCCATTGGGTTATCAGGTAATTTATCAGGTAGATTTTTCTTTGTATTAGTCAATTTACTTGTTAAATTTATAACATCACTCAGTGCTTCTTTGACTGAATCCTTAAGAGAATCTAATTTTTGAAAGTCATCAATATTCTCATCACTTATCCAACTCACCATCGCAGAACAAAATGGCGTCGAACGTGTAATTTCTAAGACTTGAAATCTTTGTTGGCCGAGAGTAATAATGTTACTTCTCCCATCCTCTGCAGTTTGATGTTTTAAGATTTGTGCGCAACATCCAACATTAGCCATACTTTTAGTAGTTGGATCCCACTTAATCACTCCAAACATAGAATCGCTTTCAAGAACTGATTGGAGCATAATCCTATATTTCGATTCGAAAATATGTAAAGGTAATACTTCTTGAGGAAATAGGACTACCTCTGGCAAAGGAAATAAAGGTAATTCCCTTACTGAGAGTTCTCCCATTTAAACCTCATTTCACTCTGTTTATACTAATCAATTTAGGGCCGTTCCGGGATTTATTAAAGTTTAACTTCTATATCTACACCACTCGGAAGATCTAGTTTCATTAAAGCATCAATAGTTTTTGCTGAAGGACTGTAGATATCTATTATTCTTCGATGTGTTCTTGTTTCAAAATGCTCTCTAGAATCTTTATCAACATGTGGTGATCTTAGGACACAATAAATCTTCCTTTTTGTAGGTAAAGGTATGGGACCTATTGCTGAGGCAGAGGTAGTATCAGCAGTTTGGATAATTTTATCGCAAGATAAATCAAGCATTCTTCTATCAAATGCTTTGAGCCTAATTCTTATTTTTTGTTGTGCAATTGATGCAGTCATAGTTTCAAATAGCTTCTAATAAAGGGTCATTTTAATCAATGACCCTTATACATAAACCTATACTAGATGATTGAGGTTAAATTTTTAAAATTCAAATTTATTATTTGAGAATTTTAGAAACAACTCCAGCACCGATAGTACGTCCACCTTCACGTATCGCGAATCGCATACCTTGTTCAATAGCAACTGGACAAATTAACTCTCCAGTCATCTTAATTCTGTCTCCGGGCATAACCATTTCAACATTAGATCCATCATCTGAGGTAAATGCTGTTATTTGACCTGTCACATCAGTTGTTCTGATGTAAAACTGCGGTCTATATCCTGCAAAGAAAGGAGTATGTCTTCCGCCCTCTTCTTTTTTGAGAACATAAACTTCTCCTTCGAACTGAGTATGAGGAGTAATGGATCCTTTCTTTACAAGAACCATTCCTCTCTCAATATCTTCTTTCTGGACACCCCTTAAAAGTAAACCAACATTATCGCCAGCCATACCTTCGTCGAGAAGTTTTCGGAACATCTCAACTCCAGTAACAGTTGTTGTTCTTGTATCTCTTATTCCAACTATTTCTACTTCTTCTCCAACCTTAACTTTACCTCTCTCAATTCTTCCAGTAGCAACAGTTCCTCTACCAGTAATCGAGAAAACATCTTCAACTGCCATCAAGAAAGGTTTATCAACTTCTCTTTCTGGTTCGGGAATGCTAGCATCAACTGCTTTCATTAACTCTTCGATCTTTGATTCCCAAGTAGAATCACCTTCGAGAGCTTTTAAACCTGAAACTTGAACTATGGGAATGTCATCTCCTGGGAAGTCATAACTATCTAAAAGTTCCCTAATTTCCATTTCCACAAGTTCAATAATTTCCTCGTCATCGACCATATCGCACTTATTGAGTGCAACTACAAGAGCAGGAACTCCAACCTGTTTAGCTAATAGAATATGCTCTTTTGTTTGAGCCATAGGGCCGTCTGTAGCTGCGCAAACTAGAATAGCTCCATCCATTTGGGCGGCCCCTGTGATCATGTTTTTCACATAGTCAGCATGTCCTGGGCAATCGACATGAGCATAATGTCTTCCTTCAGTTTCATATTCAACATGAGCTGTATTAATAGTAATGCCACGTTCTCTTTCTTCAGGAGCACCATCAATGTCTCCATAGTCTTGAGCTTGAGCTTGACCTTTTTTAGCTAATACATTTGTAATAGCAGCTGTTAGTGTTGTTTTTCCATGATCAACATGGCCAATAGTACCTATGTTGACATGTGGTTTGTTTCTTTCGAACTTCTCGCGAGCCATTTTGAATTAAAGAATCGAGGGTTTAAGAGTGTTTTAGTTTAGAGATCAGGAGTTGCCCTGATTCTTGGAAATGATAGCTTCAGCAACATTACGAGGAACTTCCTCATAATTTGCGAACTCCATTGAAAATATACCCCGACCTTGAGTCATTGATCGGAGTTGAGTGGCATAACCGAACATTTCGGCTAACGGCACTTTGGCCTGTACCTTAGACAATCCATCATCAACAGATTGTCCTTCTACTTGACCTCTTCTGGAAGAGAGATCACCAATTACAGATCCAAGAAAGTCGTCAGGACTTTCGACCTCAACTTTCATCATAGGCTCTAAAAGGACAGGATTGCATTTTTTAACCCCGTCTTTAAAAGCCATGGAACCTGCAATTTTGAAGGCCATTTCAGATGAGTCTACATCGTGGAACGAACCATCGACTAGTGTTACTTTTACATCAATGAGTGGATAACCGGCAAGAACACCAGATTCGCAGGTCTCTTTCATTCCATTAGATGCAGGACCAATATACTCTTTTGGAACAGCTCCACCAACAATTTTGTTTACAAATTCAAAACCTTTACCAACTTCAGCAGGTTCCATTTCAATGATTACATGGCCATACTGACCTTTACCTCCAGTCTGTCTTGCATATTTACCTTCGCCTTTAGAACTAGACCTAATAGTTTCTCTATATGAAACTTGTGGAGCTCCTATATTTGCTTCAACTTTAAATTCCCTTAACATCCTGTCAACAAGGATTTCCAAGTGCAACTCACCCATACCTGCTATGACAGTTTGATTAGTCTCAGGATCTGTGCTAACCCTAAAAGTTGGATCCTCTTCAGACAAAGCGGTTAAAGCTTTTGATAATTTTTCCATATCACCTTTAGTTTTCGGCTCAACAGCCACTGAGATAACTGGTTCAGGGATAAACAATGTCTCTAAAACTATTGGATCTTCTGTGTTACATAAAGTGTCGCCAGTTGTTGTGTTTTTAAGACCCAAAACAGCTCCTAAATCCCCAGCCCTCAATTCATCAACCTCCTCTCTTTCATCAGCCTTAAGGATTACTAATCTAGAAATTCTCTCTTTAGCATCCTTAGTAGAATTCATTACATAACTTCCTTTTGAAAGGACACCCGAATACATTCTTACAAAAGTTAATTTTCCATAAGGATCTGACATTACTTTGAAAGCTAATGCACTGAAAGGAGCATTATCATCTGAAGGTCTAACATCTTCTTTACCACTAGGTAGAACACCTTGTATTGGTTTCACATCAACTGGAGCTGGCAAGTAATCAACTACAGCATCTAGTACAAGTTGAACTCCTTTATTCTTAAAAGCTGAACCGCATAATACAGGAACCAATCCATGTTTTAAAACCCCTTCTCTGATACCTTTTTTTAGTTGATCTTCAGATAATTCTCCTGTTTCAAGAAATATTTCTATTAACTCTTCATCATTTTCTGCAACACTTTCCATTAGCTTAAGTCTCCACTCAGCAGCTTCCTTCTCCATGTCAGATGGTATTGGAGCTTCTTCGATATCAGTACCTAAATCGTTTTTGTAAAGATATGCTTTGTTTGCTACTAAATCAATAATGCCTGTGAGATCACCTTCAGCCCCAATAGGTAACTGAATTGGAAGTGAATTTGCCTTTAATCGATCTTTAATTTGTTTATTAACCTTTAAAAAATCCGCACCAGTTCTGTCCATTTTATTAACAAAAACCATTCTTGGAACAGAGTATCTATCTGCTTGACGCCAAACCGTTTCGGATTGAGGCTGAACTCCACCAACTGCGCAAAATACAGCTATAACTCCATCCAACACACGCATTGATCTTTCAACTTCAATAGTAAAATCAACGTGTCCAGGAGTATCAATAATATTAATCCTATGATCTTGCCAACTAGTAGATATTGCAGCAGCAGTAATAGTTATTCCTCTTTCTCTTTCTTGAGCCATCCAATCGGTTACAGCAGCACCATCATGAACCTCTCCTATTTTGTGGACTACACCTGAATAAAACAAAATTCTTTCAGTAGTTGTTGTCTTACCTGCGTCAATATGAGCGGCTATACCTATGTTCCTTACTCGTTCTAGGGGAAAGTCGCGTGCCAATTTTAAAGCTCCAAATAAAATAATTTTAGATAAATATAGTTCACCGTAAAAGCAAACTTTAATAATAATAAACTACTTAAGTACCTTTTGATGAAATTAATATCTGTAATGTGCAAAAGCTTTATTAGCTTCTGCCATTTTATGAGTATCTTCTCTTTTTTTAACGGCACTACCAGTTTCATTTGCAGCATCCATTAACTCACCAGCAAGTTTTTGGGACATACTCTTACCATTTCTTGCTCGTGAGAATGTAACAAGCCATCTTAATGCCATAGCCGTACCCCTCTCCTGGCGAACTTCCATAGGTACTTGATATGTTGCACCACCAACTCTTCTAGCTCGTACCTCGACAAGAGGAGTAGCATTTTTTACAGCTGTTTCGAATAATTCCACTGCATTCCCTCCTGTTCTCTCGCCTATTAAAGAAAACGCATCAGACAATATTCTTTGAGCTGTAGATTTTTTACCATGCTTCATCAATCGAGAAATCATCATTGAAGCAAGACGACTATTAAATTGAGGATCAGGAAGGACTGGTCTTTTTACTGCTGCATTACGACGTGACATGTTTAAAAAAAGTGATGTTTACAAATTAATCTTTTGGAGCTTTTGCTCCATACTTAGATCTGGATTGACGTCTATCTTTGACTCCAGCCGTATCTAAAGTTCCTCTTATTATATGATATCTAACTCCTGGCAAATCCTTTACTCTTCCACCCCTAAGAAGTACTACAGAATGTTCTTGCAAATTATGACCAATTCCAGGAATATAAGCAGTTACTTCGAAACCAGAAGTTAATCTAACCCTAGCAACTTTTCTCAAAGCTGAATTAGGTTTTTTAGGTGTTGATGTATAGACTCTTGTACATACCCCTCTTCTCTCGGGGCAAGCTTTTAATGCAGGAGATTTTGTTTTCTTTGTCAGACGTTTTCTTTCTGAACCTACTAATTGTGAGATGGTGGGCATCTATTAAAACTTAGATAAAAATAAACATTTAACTATCATAACCTTTTAAGAGCACTAACTAAAAGTTTTTAATTATATTTTTTTTTAAAATTTGTCAAATTAAAATTATTTGGTAAATATTCATTATCTTTAGATTTATTTTCATATTTATTTTTATAATAGAAATACATAAATAACTAAATAGAATTAAATAATCTATGGGAGAGAGTATCAAAAGAATCGTTGGCCCATATCAAGATAGTTATTCCCCAAATGGAATAATTGGGGAGAAAGATGCCTGTGGAGTTGGTTTCGTAGCAAACGTTGAAGGTATAGAAAGCAACTGGATCCTTAAACAATCTCTAAAGGGCCTCAACTGCATGGAGCATAGAGGAGGTTGTGGAGGAGATAGTGACTCAGGAGATGGAGCAGGCATTTTATGTTCAATTCCATGGGGATATCTAGAAGAGAAAATCAATCTAAAAAATACTCAAGAATTTAATAGAGGTTTAGGCATGGTTTTTATGCCTAATAAAAAAGAAAAAATTGAAATATGTAAATCAATATGTGATGAAGAAGCAGAAAAATTAAAAGTCAACAAAACATCTTGGAGAACAGTACCCGTTAATAATGAAATCTTAGGTCCTTTAGCTAAAGCAAATGCTCCATTCATCTGTCAGTGGATTTTATTTATAGACAAAAAAGATCATAAGGATGTTGAAAGGCTTTTATTTCAATTAAGGAAAAGAATTGAGAAAAAAATAAGAGAAACTTTCAAAAACGATGTTGGAGATTGTGAATTTTATTTTGCCTCATTAAGTTCTCAAACAGTTGTTTATAAAGGTATGGTTCGCTCTGAAATATTATCAGAGTTTTATAAAGATCTAAAAGAAGAGAGTTTTAAAGTTTCATTTTCTGTTTATCATCGTAGATTTAGTACTAATACACTTCCAAAGTGGCCACTAGCTCAGCCCATGAGATTTTTGGGTCATAATGGCGAAATAAATACTCTCTTAGGCAATATTAATTGGGCTAAAGCTTCAGAAACACATATAGATGATTTTTGGGGAGAGTTATCTAATGAAATTAAGCCCATTGTAGATGTAAACAAAAGTGATTCATCAAATCTTGATGCAACCCTTGAAATCAATATTCGTTCAGGTCAGCCCATTACTGACTCATTATTAAAACTTGTTCCTGAAGCATTTAGAGATCAACCAGAGCTTGAGGAGAGAAAGTATATAAAAGCTTTTTATGAATATTCTGCAAGTCTGCAGGAGGCTTGGGATGGTCCAGCACTACTAGTATTTGCTGATGGAAATTTTGTCGGAGCAACACTTGATAGAAATGGCCTAAGACCAGCAAGATATTCAATCACAAATGATGGTTTTGTAATAATGGGTTCTGAAACAGGAGTAGTAGATCTTGAAGAAGGAAGAGTAATAGAAAAAGGTCGATTAGGACCGGGACAAATGTTGGCAGTGGATTTTCATCAGAATAGAATCCTAAGAAATTGGGAAGTAAAATCTGAAGCCGCTCAAAGGCATGATTATAAAAACCTTCTCAGTAAAAGAACTATAAAAATTGAAAATAATGAATGGGTTAAAGACTGCACACTAAAAGACCTTGAGTTGTTGCAACAACAAACTGCATACGGGTTTTCAGCGGAAGATAATGACCTTATCTTAGATTCAATGGCTTCATTAGCTAAAGAGCCTACTTATTGCATGGGCGACGATATCCCCTTAGCAGTTCTTTCATCTAAGCCACATATTTTATACGACTACTTTAAGCAAAGATTTGCGCAAGTTACTAATCCTCCTATTGACCCTCTGAGAGAAAAACTTGTAATGAGTTTAGAAATGCATCTAGGAGAAAGAGGTACACCATTTGAAATTAAAGATGCTAAACCTTTTATTCATTTACAAAGTCCGATTCTAAATGAGGAAGAACTCATTTCAATCAAAAAATCAAAAATTAAATCTCAGACAATTTCAAGTTTGTTTGATTTAGATGAAGGTATTCAAGGCTTAGAGAACCAATTAAAACTAATCTGTAAACAGAGTGAGCTGTCTATAAAAGAAGGTTGCTCTTTAATTGTCATTTCTGATAAGGGAATTAATCCTAAAAAGACTTTCATACCTCCTTTACTTGCTGTTGGAGCAATTCATCATTATCTTCTTAAAAAAGAAATCAGGCTAAAAGCTTCTCTAATAATTGAGACTGGTCAATGTTGGAGCACACATCACTTAGCCTGTTTAATTGGATATGGAGCAAGTGCAGTTTGCCCTTGGTTGACCTTCGAAGCAGGTAGACACTGGTTAAAACATCCAAAAACACAAAAACTCATTGATACTAAAAAAATAAATCCATTATCAATAGTTGATGTTCAAGAAAATATTAAAAAAGCTCTAGAAGACGGTCTAAGAAAAATTCTCTCAAAAATAGGCATCTCACTTTTATCTAGTTACCATGGTGCACAAATTTTTGAAGCTGTAGGCCTTGGATCTGACTTAATAAAAATTGCTTTTGATGGTACAACAAGTCGTATCGCTGGCATAACATTAAAAGAATTAACTAATGAAACACTTTCAATACATACGAAAGCCTATCCAGAGATCGATTTAAAGAAATTAGAATTTTTAGGATTTGTACAATTTAGAAATAATGGAGAATATCATTCCAATAACCCAGAGATTTCCAAAGTTTTACATTCGGCGGTAAAACAAGGGCCAGGATACGATCATTTTGAAACTTACAAAAAACTTATTAGTAATAGACCGACAACATCTCTTAGAGATTTACTAACAATTAATTCAAAAAGAAAAAGTATTCCATTAGAGGAAGTTGAAAGTGTTGAATCAATTTGCAAAAGGTTCTGTACTGGAGGAATGAGTTTAGGTGCTTTATCCAGAGAAGCGCATGAAGTTTTAGCAGTTGCAATGAATAGAATTGGTGGAAAAAGTAATAGTGGAGAAGGGGGAGAAGATCCAGCCCGTTTTAATGTTTTAAATGATATCGATGAAAATACTCAGTCAGCGACGTTGCCATTTATTAAAGGCTTAAAGAATGGAGACACCGCATGCTCCGCTATTAAACAAATAGCATCAGGAAGATTTGGAGTTACACCTGAATATCTAAGAAGTGGTAAACAACTCGAAATTAAAATGGCTCAAGGTGCAAAACCCGGAGAGGGGGGACAATTACCTGGTCCAAAAGTTGATTCTTACATTGCAAAACTAAGAAATAGTAAACCTGGAGTAGCTTTAATATCTCCTCCCCCGCATCATGATATTTATTCAATTGAAGATTTAGCTCAACTTATCCACGACTTACACCAAGTTCATCCAAAAGCGAAAGTAAGCGTTAAACTTGTTTCTGAAATTGGTATAGGCACTATTGCTGCTGGAGTAAGCAAAGCTAATGCAGATGTAATTCAAATATCAGGCCATGACGGAGGTACAGGTGCTTCACCCCTGAGTTCTATTAAACATGCAGGTTTACCATGGGAACTTGGTGTTGCTGAGGTTCATAAATCTCTCTTAGAGAATAACTTACGCGAAAGAGTAATTTTGAGAACTGATGGAGGTCTTAAAACAGGCTGGGACGTAGTTATTGCAGCTTTACTAGGTGCTGAAGAATACGGTTTTGGTTCTGTAGCGATGATTGCTGAAGGATGCATAATGGCTCGGGTTTGTCATACAAACAAGTGTCCTGTTGGAGTCGCCACTCAAAAAGAAGAATTAAGAAAAAGATTTAAAGGTATTCCAGAAAATGTCGTCAATTTTTTCTTGTATATTGCTGAAGAAGTAAGACAGATAATGAGCAGTATCGGTGTCTCTAATATGGAAGAACTGATTGGTAATCAAGAATTTCTTTCTGCAAGAAATATCGATCTTCCAAAAACTTCTAATATTGATCTTTCTTCTTTAGTAAATGAACACTCAACCCCTGATAGATCATGGTTAAAACACTTAAAAACTGCCCATAGTAATGGTTCTGTATTAGAAGACGAGTTTTTGTCTGATACTAAATTTATAGATTCAATAAAAAATCACAAAATATTAACCAAAGAAATTGAGATAAAAAATACAGATAGAAGTGTTTGTGCGAAAATATCAGGCGAAATAGCAGAACTTCATGGCAATACTGGCTTCAATGGCGAACTCAACTTAAATTTCAAAGGATATGCAGGACAAAGCTTTGGTGCCTTTTTATTGAAGGGAATGAATGTTCAATTAATTGGAGAAGCTAATGATTATGTTTGTAAAGGAATGAATGGAGGAATACTCACAATAATTCCACCAAAAATAAATGAAATCTCCTCCGAACAAGTCATCCTAGGAAATACCTGTCTTTATGGAGCAACAGGTGGAAAATTATTTGCATTAGGAAAATCGGGAGAAAGATTTGCGGTTAGAAATAGTGGTGCTACGGCAGTAACAGAAGGAGCAGGTGATCATTGTTGTGAATACATGACTGGTGGGAAAGTTGTTATTCTGGGTTCCACAGGAAGGAATATTGGTGCGGGCATGACTGGTGGAATAGCTTTTATAATCGATGAAAAGAATGATTTAAGTAATAAAGTAAATAAAGAAATAGTAAGCATACATCAAATAACTTCATCAAAGCAGGAATATATCTTATTGGAAATTATTAGAGAATATCAAGCAAAAACAAATAGCTTAAAGGCTGCCAAAATAATTGAAAATTGGTCTTATTTTAAGAGTACTTTCAAATTGATTGTTCCCCCAAGCGAAGAAGAGATGCTTGGTATAAAAAAAATGTAAATGCCTTTCTTTGTAAAAACTGAAATCATAAAAAAAGAATACTTGATTAATAATGATTTAAAACGAAAAATAATTAGCGAACATATTGATTGGGTAAAAAAATTAAAAAAAGAGGGAATTAATATAAAAAGTGGCTTTTTGGTAGATGAGTTAAATAGGCCAGGTGACGGCGGATTACTTATTCTTGAGATGAGTAATTATAGAAATGCACTAAAAATAATTAAGAATGATCCAATGATTAAAAATGATCTAGTTGAATGGAAATTAAATGAGTGGGTAGATCCAAATAAATGAATATAACTATCTTGGATACTTTTTCATAAGCTTTTGAATCTCTTCAGCATGGTAGCTACTACGAGTTAAAGGAGAACTAACTACTTGCATGAAGTTTAAATCTTTTTCCCCGAACGCTTTAAAGTAGTTAAATTTTGAAGGACTTACAAATCTTTTAACAGGTAAATGATTAGGGCCAGGAGATAAATATTGGCCAATAGTAACAATATCAACGAAATTACTTTTTAAATCCTTAAGCAGACTTAAGACCTCCTCGTCTTTTTCACCTAAACCAAGCATGAAGCCTGACTTTGTATAAATTTTGGGAGAATAGTCTCTGGTTCTTTTAAGCAACTCAAGAGTTCTTTCATATTTGCCTTGAGGTCTTACTTTTTTATATAGCGAAGCCACAGTCTCAATATTGTGGTTTAAAACGTTTGGATTTGAATCAAGAACTTTTTCAAGCGCTTTCCAGTTGCCACAAAGATCAGGTATTAGAAGCTCAATAGTAGTTTCAGGAGATTTTTCTCTTATTTGATGAACACATTGAAAAAATTGAGATGCGCCACCATCCTCAAGATCGTCTCTATTAACTGATGTGATTACAACATGCTTAAGCTTCATTCTAAAAACAGCTTCGGCTAAACGAAATGGTTCAGTTGGGTCTAATTCTCTCTTAGATCTATCAAAATCAATATCGCAATATGGACATGCCCTAGTGCAACCAGGGCCCATTATGAGGAAAGTTGCAGTTCCACTAGCAAAACATTCGCCGATATTTGGACAGCTTGCTTCTTGACATACGGTATTGAGATTTAAATCATTTAATAAATTTGCAGTACTACCAATTCGCTCAACTTGTGGAGCTTTGACCCTTAACCATTCAGGTTTTGAAATTAAACTATTAGGATTATTAGTCACATTAAATCTTCTTGACCTGTAATTTCATTTTACTAAAAACAAGATAATTTAACTATTTATAATTTTAAAGACGAAGCTTCATTCAACAGAAGTAAATAAATAAATTCAACTAATCCTTCTGCAATTTAGAAAATCTTAATTAAATGTACTTATTACAAAACGTTCTTGTTTCATTAACTAAAATTGAATCAGATTTCATTATGTTATTTTTAATACAGATATCAGAACTTTCTAACTTTTTAAATATAGCAAAAAAAATAATAATAAGTTTCCTATTTTGTACTAAAAAGTGTTTTTTTGATTATTTTTTGATACAGTAAAAAATATATGTAATAAAACATTGACTTTTAAATTTAAAAGAAAACGTATTTTATTATCGGAAAAAAGTAAAAACTCTAAAGCAATAGGTTATGCTAGAGCTACTCATAACGAATATGAATATTTAGAAGAGCAAATAAAAATTTTGAAGGGTGAGGGTTGCAGTTTAGTGTTCTCTGAATTTATAAGTTTAGATGAAGAAATCAAACCCCAACTCAATAAAGCTATAAATTCCTTATCAAAAGGCGATCAATTAATAATAACTCAGCTTGATCGAGCATTTAAAAATAAAAAAGAATGTTTGATAACAATAAATAAACTTATTAATAAGGATATTCAATTTAGAACTTTGACTGGTTTTTTTGCTGCTAATCAATCTTCTAATGCAAATTCTTCAATTTTTAAGATTTTATATGAATTAGATAATTTAGAAGAAAAAAGTTTAGGTGAAAGAAAAAAAGAACAACTATTACGGAGAAAATTATCTGGAAATAATTTAGGAGGAAGGCCCAAAATAAGTCCTCTAAAAGAATCTTTAGTAATCAGATTGCGTAATGAAGGATATTCTTATCGATCAATCAGATCACAAACAGGAATTGCGTTGTCAACAATAAGAAGAATAATTTTGGAAGGAAAACTAACATAAAATGAAGAGGAAAGAAATTGAAAATTTAATTAAAGAAAATTTTAAAGATACAGCGTTGCGTATTTATGAATTAGATAATGAAGATAGAAAAAGTTTATTAGCTGAATATAGAGAATGGATTATGAATGATTTAGATTTTGAAGAAGTAATGATGTTGCCTTATGAAGCATATACTGACAAATTAGATTCTAATTTCTTAGAAGATTCAATTTAGTCCTAAATAGTATATTTTTTATTAAATTCATATACTTCTTTTGATATTAATGGTAAGAGAGAAGAATCTTTAGAATATTTTTCACCATCACAAAAAACAACTAATAAAGTGTGTAGAGATTGACTATTAGTCCACCAAGCAGAATCATGTCTAACTTCTGACATTAAGCCTGCTTTACTCCAAAGATTAATGCTTTCTGGTAAGCCTGCACCCAAAAAACCATCTATTTGATTAAGAGAATCGCTTTTAAGAACAACTTTATCTAAATTTCTTTTTAAAAAACTTCGTAAATTTAAATCATTTTTTTGATAATCAATATGAATCATAATTTCCTCCAAAACCCTTGCAGCCGAATCAGAATTCATAGCGTTTCTATTTTTATTATTATGTCCATAAAATTCTTTTTCACGACCAAATGGTCCATCATCCCAGGTCTTCTGACAGCAATTTAAACCACTCAATTCCTCCCAATGTAAATCATGTAGCCAATCGTTTATTATACTTCTTTGATATTTCCAATTTTCCCATGATTCGCCCTCAATACAAGGTCCACTTGTTGTTCCAGTAAGCAAATCAATTAAGAAGCTTGTTGCATTATTACTTGAGAAAGATAACATTTTCCTTACAGCATCAATAATTTCATCCGATAATAATAAAATTCCTTTTTTAATCCAATAATATGTAGCAAGACCATAAACCAACTTGACTATGCTGGCAGGGTAAACCATTTTTTTATTATTTATGCCAGTGCCACAACCTTTAAATACACCTTTATTTCCACTTTTATAATTAATCCAAGTTATGGCTATATCTTCACTTGAAAAATCTTTATTATAAGAGCATACTCTCCCTAAAATGTCATTTAAGGCTAGACCCATCTCTTCACTTAAATAGTAAAAGGACATTGTATGGAAAATTATAAAAATCCTATCTCACTATTTAAACAAACTAATTTTTCAAAAACAATTTGGTGGAAATTAAAAGTTAATATTTCGGGATATCAAAATGAAACAGAAGATAAATTAGTTACTGAAATATTTAAAAATAGAATTTTTAGGCTTATTTATCCAAATATTTATCAAAACAACCATAAATTTTCAAGAATACTAGTTCAACTATATGAAGATGGTTACGTCTGTTGGATCAATTTAAATGGATTAATTATTGAGAAATACGAATTCAAAAAAAATAACAGTCTAGAAAATGAACAAATCTTTATAAAAGATAAAGTTAACTCAATTTTAAAATGGATCAAGGATCAATCTGAGTTAAATAATGAATATCTTTGGGGAGGTACATTAGGACCCAATTTTGATTGTTCTGGATTAATTCAGACTGCTTTTTTAAAGCATCAAATTTATATACCTCGAGACTCTTTTCAAATAAAAAGTTTTTGTAAGCACCTTTTTTATTACAAAGAATCGTATGCGGCTCTACGACCTGGTGATCTTTTATTTTTTGGAAATGAAGAAAAGTGTGATCATATTGGAATCTATAAAGGAGACGGATTCTATTACCATAGCTCTGGAATGGATTTTGGTAGAAATGGAATAGGATTAGATACCCTAAAAAAGTCTAATGATAAAATCTCATTGCATTATAAATCTAAACTTATGTCTGCAGGAAGAGTAGTTAGAAATTATAGATGGGACCGCACTATACGTTAATTAATAGAGCTCACATTAAAATTTTAAATTAAATTAAAATATTACTTATTCTTTTATTTGGAAATTAACCAGCAGTCCAAATATTTTTAATGATTGGCATTATGGTATCTAAGTGTAATGTCCCAACAAGTAACCAAGCAAAAACAGCTCCTCCACATCCTCCTAACCAAAATCCACTTGTAAAATCAGCCCAACCAGCTCTTGTAAATAAGTCCTTTGGCGGATTATTAACAGTCGCATCTGGAGGTTGAACATTAGGTGCTTTACCAGGTGCATTGTATAAAACAAAAAGTGCTGTCAAAATATGAACAGCTCCAATAGTAGCGAGTAGTCCAGCTGTTAAAGCAAATTCAGAATTTCTTAATGGGCCAGTCATAGTGAAAGGTCCGTATAGAAGATATCCAAAAGCTGCGCCAGTTTCTAAACCTCTAAAATTAGGGGAAATACCTTCTCTGTAAAAAGGTAAATTATTTATAAAGGCTTTTGTAAAATAACCACTATTAACTGGAGTAGCTAAATTACCAACACAAGGATCAGCAACTGTTTTTACTGCCCATTGTTCTGCTACGCCAATATCGTTTGGTTGTACAGAAGTGTCTATGTATTTCTCATCAAACTTAATAGAACTTGTTGATTCAGAGAATGATTTTTGAAAGTCGCTCATTTTTTTAATAGTTAGGTGTTTGATAATTTATTCAGTTGCTGTAATTAATCTTCCAATCAATACGATAAAAACAGCAGGCATTGCTATACCAATTAATGGAACAAAAATTGAGGGTAAAAGACTTGGTAAATCAGATGGCATAGTTCTTTAAACATCTTTAAACACTTTAGTATTTATCAACCAAATAATGTTAATTTTATTACTGGATGATATAAAAATTATTAACTTTTTACATGTTAAATTTTTTCGCAATTTTACTTATTATTTTTATAGGAATATTACTTCTAGTTTTTAAAAAAAGAAGCTTTAAAAAGTTAATAAATCCAAGCAATTTAAATTCTATTAAATTAAAGAAAAATAAAAAAAGTAATAATAAATTTCTATCTAAAAAAAATAGTTATCTATACAATCACGAAGAAAAAAAGTACTCAGTATTTTATAAAAGTTCTCAAAGAAATAAAATGATTAGTCTTTTTCAGGGTGATACAGAAAATAAATTAAAGGCATTAAAAATTGCGGAAGAATTGGCTGATAAATCAACATTACCAATTTTACGAAAAGGCTTAAGAGATATTTCTCCTGAAGTCGTTGAAATTTCAGCTTTATTAATAAGACAGTTCAAGTAAACAATCAATTTTGCTTAGCACTGTTTATTGATCTAATTCTGTAAATTGGACGACTTTGACTTTCATGATATGTCCTAATTAAAAGTTCGCTCAATAATCCAAAGCTAAATAATTGAACACCAGCAATTCCTAATATTAATGCAAACATCAGCAACGGACGATTTCCAATATCCTCACCCATTATTTTTAAAACTATCAAATAAGAACTTATCGCAAGGCTAAAGAAAATACTTATAATTCCAACAAAACCAAATCCATACATCGGTCTTGTTAAAAATTTAGTCATAAACCAAACAGTTAGTAAATCCATTAAAACTCTAAAAGTTCTATCAATACCATATTTACTAGATCCATATTGCCTGCTCCTATGATTTACTTTAATTTCTTTGATTCTTGCACCTTCAATATTTGCTAAAACGGGCAAAAACCTGTGAAGTTCCCCATATAACTTTATATCTTCTATTATTTCTTTCTTAAACGCTTTTAATGAGCAACCATAGTCATGCAACTTCAAACCTGTTACGTGAGCTATTAACTTATTCGCTATTTTTGATGGTATCTTTCTATTAATTAATTTATCTTTTCTATCAAACCTCCAACCACAAACTAAATCATAACCATTATTAATTTCTGAAATTAATAAAGGAATATCATTTGGATCATTCTGTAAATCACCATCCAAAGTAATAACAATATCGCCCTTAGAATTATCAAAGCCAGCTGACATTGCTGCAGTTTGACCATAATTTTTGCGAAGAGAAATTACTGACAACTCTTTAATTTTGAGAGTTAGTTGCTTTAATACTTGATGAGTATTATCTTTAGAACCATCGTTTACAACAATCAATTCAAAATTAAATTTATGAGAAGACATTACATTTATAACTTCATCCAATAAAAGACCAATACTCTCGCTTTCATTGAAAACAGGGACGATAATAGAAATTAATTGTTTTATATCTGACATTTATATTTAATAATAATTACACAATTTTAACTTAATTTAGAACATTAAAATTAAACAAAAAAAATCACCACAAATGTGGTGATTTAAATTATTTTAGGGAAATTTAACCAAACTTACCTGAAGTGGATGCGATAACAAATGCCCCAAATGTAAGTATGTTTCCAATCGTGAAATGTGCTAGTCCCACTAATCTAGCTTGAACAATTGAAAGTGCAACTGGCTTATCTCTCCAGCCAACAAGGTTAGCAATTGGAGTACGCTGATGTGCCCAAACTAATGTTTCAATTAACTCTTGCCAGTAACCACGCCATGATATTAGGAACATGAAACCAGTAGCCCAAACTAAGTGACCGAATAGGAACATCCAAGCCCAAGGAGATAAAGAATTTACTCCAAATGGATTATATCCATTAATAAGTTGAGCAGAGTTTAACCAGAGATAATCTCTGAACCAACCCATTAGATAAGTTCCTGATTCGTTAAATTGTGCTACGTTACCCTGCCAAATTGCTAAGTGTTTCCAATGCCAGTAGAAAGTTACCCATGCTAGTAAATTTAGTGCCCAGAACATAGCTAAGTACATAGCGTCCCAAGATGAACTATCACAAGTACCTCCACGTCCAGGTCCATCGCAAGGGAATGCATAACCTAAATCTTTCTTATCAGGAATTAATTTTGTTCCTCTAGCATCAAGTGCCCCTTTGATAAGGATTAAAGCCGTTGTATGAAGACCTAAAGCGATAGCATGGTGAACTAAGAAATCTGCTGGCCCGATAGGTAAGAAAGCACTTAATGCATCTTGTCTATTGATAAGATCCATCCAGTAATGATTACCTGGTAATGAATTAGCAGCTAAACTTGCTGAACTTGTAGGATCAGATAATAAAGCATTAAAGCCGTACATCATCTTACCTTGAGCAGCTTGAACGAATTGAGCAAATACTGGCTCAATTAAAATTTGCTTTTCAGGATTACCAAAAGCTACAACAACATCGTTATGAACATAAATTCCAAGGGTATGGAATCCTAGCAACATTGTTACCCAGCTAAGGTGACTTATCAAAGCTTCCTTTGTTCCAAGAACTCTCGCTAATACGTTATCTTTATTTAATTCGGGATCATAATCTCTTACAAAGAAAATGGCTCCATGTGCAAATGCACCAACCATCAAGAACATTGCTATGTACTGGTGATGGCTATATAAGGCAGATTGTGTAGTATAGTCCCTAGCAATAAAAGCGTAAGAAGGAAGTGCGCCCATATGTTGAGCTACAAGAGAAGTTGCTACACCAAGTGATGCTAATGCTAATCCTAGTTGGAAATGTAATGAATTATTTACAGTTTCATATATTCCATCGTGGTTTATTCCGAAACTACCTTTATGAGGATCATTAGGGTGTCTTGTATTATGAGCTTCTGTAATTTCTTTGAGGCTATGACCAATACCAAAGGTATTTCTATACATATGACCAGCAATTACAAAAACTGTTCCAATCGCTATATGATGATGAGCAATATCAGTAAGCCATAATGCTTCACTTTGAGGATGAAGACCACCCAAGAAAGTAAAGATAGCTGTTCCAGCTCCCTCAGCTGTTCCAAATACTTGATCTAGAGAATCAGGATTTTGGGCATATGCTCCCCAGTTTAAAGTAAAGAAAGGAGTTAGTCCTGCAGGGTGTGGAAGGACTGTTAACCAGTTATCCCAACCTACATGCTGACCTCTTGATTCAGGTATAGCGACATGAACCAAATGACCTGTCCAAGCAATACTACTAAAACCAAATAAGACAGCTAAATGATGATTTAATCTTGACTCTGCATTTTTAAACCAAGCTAAAGAAGGTCTAAATTTTGGCTGTAAGTGTAACCAACCAGCAAATAGAGTCCAACAAGCCAAAATACTCATGAATATTGAAGCTTGGAAGAGTTGCTCGTTAGTTCTCATTCCAATTGTGTACCACCAGTGGTAGAGACCTGAATAAGCGATGTTTACTGGACCGCTTGCTCCAGCTTGTGTCATTGCTTCTGTTATGCCAGATCCAAAATGAGGGTCCCAAATAGCATGAGCTATAGGGCGGACATGAGTTGGATCTAGTACAAATTGCTCAAAATTACCTTGCCAAGCAATATGAAATAAGTTACCGGCTACCCAGAGAGCAATTATTGCTAGATGTCCAAAATGTGTAGAGAATAGCTTCTGATAAAGTTTTTCTTCGGTCATACCGTCATGACTTTCAAAGTCATGAGCAGTAGCTATTCCGTACCATATTCGTCGGGTGGTGGGGTCCTGAGCTAGACCCTGGTTAAATGATGGAAATTTTGTTGCCATTGAATTAAAAAGGTGAAGTTCAGGTTATTAGCCCAGCCCGAAAAGGCGAGCATGGAAGAAGGCCCATGTGGTAGCTATACCACCTACAAGGAAGTGTGTAACACCTACTGCACGTCCCTGAGTGATAGATAGAGCTCGAGGTTGAATGGTTGGTGCAACCTTTAGTTTATTGTGTGCCCAAACAATTGATTCGAACAATTCTTGCCAATATCCTCTTCCGCTGAAGAGGAACATTAAACTGAACGCCCATATAAAGTGGGCTCCCAAGAACATCAAACCGTACATACTTATTGATTGACCATAGCTTGTTAACACTTGAGAAGCTTGAGCCCAGAGGAAATCTCTTAACCAACCATTGATAGTAATTGAACTTTGTGCAAAATTACCACCAGTAAGTCCCCAAACATCACTCTGCATTTTCCAAGAGAAGTGGAAAATAACTATTGATAAACAGTTATACATCCAGAAGAGAGCTAAGAAAACATGATCCCATGAAGAAACTTGACATGTACCACCTCTTCCAGGACCATCACAAGGGAATCTAAATCCTAAAGAAGCTTTGTCAGGAATCAACCTTGAACTTCTTGCATAAAGAACTCCTTTAAGAAGTATCAAAACAGTTACATGGATTTGGAAAGCATGAATATGATGAATCATTAAATCAGCTGTCCCTAGTGGAATTGGCGCTATAGCTACCTTTCCACCAACTTCTACTAAACTTCCATTAAATACTTCACTTAAAGCTTTGTGAGGTAAAGCTTCTGCAGTACCTGCTAAAAGGGAAGTCCCAACAGCAGATGCTTGGATACTCTGTACCCATTGAGCAAAGATTGGCTGAAGTTGGATAGCAGAATCACTAAACATATCTTGGGGTCTACCCAAAGCTCTCATAGTATCGTTGTGAATATAGAGTCCAAAACTATGGAATCCTAACCACATACAAACCCAGTTCAAGTGACTGATTAAAGCATCTCTGGCCTTAAGAATTCTGTCTAAAACATTATCAATATGTTTTGCTGGATCGTAATCTCTAACCATTGCAATTCCCGCATGGGCGCCTGCTCCTACTATGAATAATCCACCGATCCACATGTGATGGGTAAATAATCCAAGAACCGTCATATAGTCAGTAGCTATATAAGGATATGGAGGCATCGCATACATATGATGAGATACAAGTATGCTTATTGATCCAAGCATCGCTAGGTTTACTGATAGCTGAGCATGTCTACTTTCTGCCATGAACTCAAAAAGACCTTGATGACCTTTAGGGGCAGGGAATAATATTGGGTCTCCTTGTTGTGAATCTAATATTTCTTTCATACTATGACCAATACCGTAGTTGGTTCTGTACATATGACCACCAATTATCGCTATTACACCAAAAGCTAAATGATGATGTGAAACATCAGTCATCCACAAGCTTCCTGTCACAGGGTTAAGTCCACCTTTGAAAGTAAGGAAGTCTGAGAAAGCTAACCAATTTAAACTAAAGAAATTACCTGTACCACTTGCTAATCCTGGAAATATCTGACCGATAATTTGTGGATCGCAGAGTTGATGCGGCATAGGCATATCTGCAATAGTTGCTATTTCTTTTCCATTAATAACTAAGGGAGAGCCTGCATCAATTGCATCTAAGAGAGCTGCAGTAGGAGCTCCGATATGAATACAATGGCCAGCCCATGCTAGGGATCCTAAACCTACTAAACCAGCTATGTGGTGATTAAGCATAGACTCAATATCTTGAAACCACTCCATTTTTGGAGCTGCTTTGTGATAATGAAAAATTCCAGCATGAAGCATAAGCGCCGCCATTACTACAGCACCTATTGCTAAAGCCATAAGTTCACTCTCATTAGTGATTCCCCATGCTCGCCACATGTGGAAAATTCCTGAACTAATTTGAATACCGTTGTAGTTAGCACCAAGGTCAGCATTAAGCATTTCTTGACCAACGATTGCCCATACTTGCTGAGCTCCTGGTTTGACATGAGTTGGATCAGCTAACCAACCTGAGTAATTAGAAAATCTTGCTCCATGGAAAAATGCAGCACTCATCCATATAAAAATGACTGCAAGATGTCCAAAATGAGCTGAAAAGATTTTTCTTGTTGCTTCTTCAGCATCGCCTGTATGCACATCAAAATCATGTGCATCAGCATGCAAATTCCAGATCCAAGTTGTAGTTTTCGGACCTTTAGATAATTTACTTGACCAGAATCCTGGCTTATCTAATTTGGCAAAATCAATAGGTCTTGGATCGGCCTTGACAGGATCTTCCAAAACTTTTTTGTTTTTTTCTCCACTTTCTGGTGGGCTGATGGTCATCTAGCACCTCGAAAATAATTGACATTAAAGCCGATTGATCGGATCTTGAACCTATTTTTAATGATAATGTTCAAGAAAACGAATCCTTCGGAACTTTAGATATTCGTTTCAAAAATAATAAGGCAAAGATTCTTTCGTTATGCATTAACGTAACAAATGTTCTAATGATTGTTACTATATGAATATTTTGTAAAATTCTAGTCTATGACTAAATTATGAGTATTTTTACTCAAAATTTATATAAATTTCTTAAATTTTTTTTTATATTTCAAAGAAAATTTTTAAATCCAGCGACAGGATATAATTTCAAAGTTACTATCAATATTTTCTAATTTGAAAGGCATTGCGATAGGTCTATCTAATAATTCAAAAGAAATTTTAAAAAGGCTTAAAAAAACCGAATTTGTCAAAGACATATATATTGCGGGTTCTTCAAAAGAGGATGGAAAGGAAAATGAACTTATTCAAGTACAAAAACCTAGAGAAATATTACTAAAAAAATGGCCGAAGATAGATTTAATAATTTTTATAGGTTCAATTGCTGCATCAATACGCATAATAAATCCATTTTTAACCTCTAAAGATCAAGATCCAGGAGTAATAGTTATAGATAACAAATGTTCCAAGATAGTTCCATTAATTGGCTTACATCAGTCAAATACGCAAAATATTTCATGTCAAATTGCTAATTTACTTGGTGGCGAAATTATAGAAACTAATAATTCCAATGATCAAAGCCTCTTAAATCTTGATGCATTTGGAAATCAATGGGGGTGGAAAAGATCTGGCAAAATAAACGATTGGTCAAAACTAGTAATTAAACAAGCTAAAAACGAAGAAATATTTTGCAAACAATTATCTGGAAATAGCTTATGGAAAACTTCAGAATCAGCTGAGATTATTAATCAAATTGATAAAAAAGAAACTGAAAAACCAGATTCAACATTTCATGTGAGTATATTCGAAAATCATGGAACAACTTGGCACCCGCCTGTATTATGGATTGGCATTGGATGTGAAAGAAATACAAGCAAAGAATTAATAGCAAATTCTTTAAATAATCTTTTGGAGTCAGGAAATTTATCGCAGCAATCAATTGCTGGATTTGCAACTATAAATATAAAAAAAGATGAGAAAGGAATTTTAGAACTTTCTGAAGAAAAAAACTTGCCTATAAAGTTTTTTAGTAAAAAAGATCTTTCAACAATAATTGTTCCAAATCCATCAAATGTCGTGCAAAAGGAAATTGGTACACCTTCTGTAGCAGAAGCCTCTTGCTTACTCGCAGCAGGGGAAGAATCAAAATTAATAAAAGAAAAAAAAATTTTCAAAAATCAATCTGGGGCAGTAACTATCGCTGTAGCAGAATCAAAAAATCAATACAATCCAACCCATGGTGAGATCCATATTATTGGAAGTGGGCCCGGTGATATCTCCTTCCTAACCAATAATGCAAGAAAAGCACTTTCAAGATGTACTGTTTGGATTGGATACAAAATGTATTTAGATTTAATAAAACCCTTAAAAAGGAATGATCAGGTTTTAATTGAAAGTAAACTTACTGAGGAAAAAGAGAGATGCAGTAAAGCAATTAAACTAGCTGAAGAAGGAATAAAAGTGGCTTTAATTTCTTCAGGTGAATCTGGATTTTATGGAATGGCAGGTTTACTTTTAGAATTACTACAAAAAATCAAAAAAGAATATAGACCTTACTTTGAAGTACATCCAGGTATAAGTAGTGTTCAATTAGCTGCTGCAATTAGTGGAGCACCACTAATGAATGACTTTTGTTCAGTAAGCTTAAGCGATAAATTAACTCCATGGTCTTTAATCGAAAAAAGAATTCAAGGAGCTCTTTTGGGCGACTTTGTAATAGCTTTATTTAATCCTCAATCCATTGAGAGAAATTGGCAGCTTAAAAGTGTAATAGATATATGTTTACAATCTAGGCATGGTGATACTCCAGTTTTATTAGCTAGACAAGTAGGAAGAGAAAATCAAACCAAAAAATTTTTTACCTTAAACACTATTCCTTTTAAAGAGATTGATATGTTATCAATTATTATTATTGGCAATTCTCAAACAACCTTAGTTGACGAAATATTTCTCACTCCCAGAGGATATTTACAAAATTAATTTTAGATAATCCATAATTTTATAAATAGAATGTTTTTCTTTACTTTTTATTTATAAGAATACTAATCTTTTATAATGATGATTTGAGAAAATTAATTGAAAAATATTGGTTTAATTTTGTTTGACATTGATGGGGTAATCCGCAGTGTAGAAAATAGTTATAGACTTTCATTAAAAAAAACGGTTTACAAATTTTCCGGATGGGAGCCAAGTTATTTAGATATTGATAATGCAAAAAATGAAGGGATCTGGAATAATGACTGGGATTTAAGTTTAGAACTTATAAAAAGATTTATAAAAAAAGAGAACTTAAACCTTAAAATTCCTCCAAGAGAGGAAATAGTAAAATGTTTTGAAGAGTTTTACTTTGGTGGAGATCCAAATAAAGATAGTAAATATTGGTCTGGTTTTATAACAAACGAGGAGTTATTAGTTGATAAAAAGTTTTTTGATTTAATTCAAAGTAATGGAATAATCTGGGGTTTTGTTAGTGGTGCAGAGTCTGCTTCTGCAAAATTTGTTTTAGAAAAAAGACTTGGACTAAAATCACCACCATTAATATCTATGGGAGATGCCCCTGACAAGCCTGATCCTAAAGGTTTTATTAAATTATCAAAAAAGCTTATTGGAGATAAACTTGGCGAATCAAATATTCCCATTGCATATGTAGGAGATACTATTGCAGATATAAATACAGTTATAAATGCTAGAAAGGAAATACCATCTCAGAAATTCATAAGTATCGGAATAGCTCCACCTCATTTACATTTAAATTCTCGATTAAAAGAACGTAATTCTTACGAAACAAATCTTAGAAATGCAGGCGCTGATTTAATTTTGAATTCTATTTATGACCTTAAAGATATTAATCTTGACTTGTTTTAAAACAAATATTAATTAAAAATTTTTTAAATAAATCACGGAGAGGGAGGGATTCGAACCCTCGACAAAAGTTACCTCCTGTAACTCCTTAGCAGGGAGCCGCTTTCAACCACTCAGCCACCTCTCCAGTTCTTATACATTATCAATTTTTTTGCAAACATTCAAAATTTTTTATTTAATCGAAATGTCTAATCAACTTGAACTCTCGGTAATCTATTTTTAAAAGAACAAAGAATTTCCCACGCTATAGTATTAGATTTTCTTGCCCATTCAAGAGGAGAAATTGTTTTATCTCCATCAGATCCTAGTAATACCATGGTACTCCCAACTTTAATTTCACTTGAACCTGTTATGTCCACCATCATTTGATCCATAGTTATGGATCCAACTTGGGGATAAAATTTATCATTATGAATAACGTTTATCTTTCCTGAAAGATTTCTTGGTACTCCATCTGCGTATCCAATACTCAATACAGCTAAATTAGTTTTTCTATGACTTACAAATTTACCTCCATAACTTACACCAACTCCTGGATCAATAGTTCTAATAAAAGCTACTTTAGCTTTCAAAAATAAAGCTGGTTTAAGTGATAAATTTTTATCTATTTTGTCTATAGGACTGTATCCATACATAGAAAGCCCAACACGTACCATGTGAAAATGAAAATCTTTGTTTATAAGCATTCCTGCAGAATTAGCCAAATGAATCTTAATTTCATTATTTCGATCAAAATTAATTTGCTTTAACATTTCATTAAACTTCAGTCTTTGTAGTTGTGTAATACTTTTAGGATCTAATGCGTTAGCTTCATCTGCAGAAGATAAATGACTATATATTCCTTCTATTAAAATGTTCTCAAAAGATTTAATTTTTTCAAATTGCTGAACAAATTTACTGTATTCAAATCCTAATCTTGACATTCCCGTATCAACTTTAAGATGTAAAAGAAATTTCAATCCAAATTGCTTACCAATGTTATTGCAAATTAAACATTCTCTTATACTACTGATAGTTGGCATAAGATCATTTTTAAAACATATAATAAGATCCCTTTTCGTATAAAGATTTCCAAGTATAAGTATTGGTTTTTTAACTCCAGAGGAACGAAGCTTAATGCCTTCATTTAATGTGGCAACACCTAATTGAGATGCTCCACCTTTGATAGCATAATCTGATACTAATTTCGCATCATGTCCATATCCATCAGCTTTAACGACTGCCATAAATTGACAATTTTTACTTAATTTTGATCTTAACTTTCTAACGTTTGTTTCTATTGCTTTACCTTTAACTTCAATCCATGCTCTTTGTTTTAGATCTATATCTTTTTCAAAATTTGGAAATTTGTCAAAATTTAATACCTGATTTGTTTGCCTATTTTGCATTAACTTTGCACAAATATATGCGCTTATTGAAATATACAGTTAGCATGACATGTAAATTGTATTTTGGCATGGGCCAGACTCTAGTTTTAAATGCATCTTATGAACCTTTAAACATCACTTCCTGGCGAAGAGCTGTAATTTTGATGATTAAAGGTAAAGCAGAAAGCTTAGAGGAAGATAAAACATATTCAATTCATAGCGGGAAAAAGTTGCCGACAGTTATAAGACTTCGTTACTACGTCAAAGTTCCTTTTAGAGAGGTTTCTTTAACAAGAAAAAATATTCTTCTGAGAGATAATAATTCTTGCCAATACTGTAACTATAGGGGTAGTGACCTATCAATAGATCATGTTTTGCCGAGAAGCAGAGGTGGAACAGATAACTGGGAAAATGTTACTACTGCATGTCTTAGATGTAACGTACAAAAAGGTAATCGAACCCCCGAAGAAGCGAATATGCCCTTAAAACGTCGGCCTTATCGTCCATTAAGTAATCTAAATTTTGAAGCTACAAGACAAATTGACTCTGGCAAGCATAAAGAATGGAGTAAATACGTAATAGGGGTTGCAATTTAATAAAAAAATCTTAATTTACTTCTTTATTAAAATCTTCCATCATTCTTTTTTGTTCTTGCGCTATGCATGCATTAATCACTTCTTCTAATTGACCAGCAAGAATTGGCTCAAGAGAAAAATTGGAACCTAATCTATGATCAGTTGTCCTGTTATCTTTAAAATTATAAGTTCTAATTTTTTCACTTCTATCGCCTGTTCCAACCTGGGAAAGCCTTTGAGATCTCTCTTTTGCATTGGCTTCTTTTAATTGAATTTCATACAATTTAGCTCTTAAAATTTCCATTGCTCGTTCGCGATTTTGCAACTGTGATCTCTCTTGAGTACAAAAAACTCTTATACCTGTGGGCTTGTGGAGAAGATCAATAGCTGTCTCTACCTTATTAACATTTTGTCCCCCCGCACCTCCTGATCTTGCTGTTCCAACCTCTAGATCTGTTGGATCAATTTTAACCTCAACAGGATCAGCCTCTGGCATAACAGCAACTGTAGCAGTAGAGGTGTGAACTCTACCTTGAGATTCAGTAGCTGGAACTCTTTGGACTCTATGTACACCAGCCTCAAATTTAAGTTGACTATAAACAGAATCTCCCTTAACGGAGATAACTAGCTCCTTAAATCCACCCATATCTGACTCGGAAGCACTAACAGGTTTTACAGACCATCCAATTTTTTGTCCATATCTTTCATACATTCTTGCTAAATCACCCGCCCAGATACAAGCCTCGTTGCCTCCAGCACCGGCTCTGATTTCTAACATTACACTTCTTTCATCTCTTGGGTCTTTTGGCAATAAGGCGATTGTGGTTTTTTGAATCAGTTCAATCTTAGATTCCTCTAGAATTATTAACTCCTCATTTATCAAAGATTCCATTTCTTTATCATTTCTATTCTCTTTTAGTAAATTTTTTGAATCTTCGATTTCTTTATCAGTATCCAGCAACTTATTAAAATCAATCACCAAAGGTTCCAATTTTGACCTTTCTCTTGCTATGGATTCTAATTTTTTTGGATCATTAGCTATATCAGGATCTGCAAGTTGCACTTCCAAATTTTCAAAACTTTCTGAAGCAGTTTTCAACCTTGCAATTAATGTTGAGTATTCCAATTGAAATTGTGCTTAATTTTGAAAATTCTATTTTTTAGAATCTTTATCTTCTTTTTGATCTTTTGATGTGGCTGAATTAGCTGAACCCATTCCATATTTTTTCATAAACCTATCAACCCTACCTTCCGTATCAAGAATCTTTTGAGTTCCTGTGAAGAAGGGATGATTTCCACTCCAAACATCAACATGTAATTCAGGCTGGGTGGAGCCAGTAGTCATTACAACTTCTCCATTACAAATAACTTTTGCATCTGGATACCATTTTGGATGAATTTCTGATTTTGGCATAATTTTAATTCCTTTAACGTTTAGAGAATTGAGGAGCTTTTCTTGCTTTTTTAAGACCATATTTTCTTCTTTCCTTAGCTCTAGGATCTCTACTCAGATGGCCTTCCGTTTTTAGAGGTTTCCTATTGTCAGGAGATAATTCGCAAAGTGCTCGAGCTGCACCTTGCTTTATAGCATCTGCTTGGCCAGTCAATCCACCACCAAAAACATTTACCAAAATATCATAAGAATTTTCAAGGCCTAATGTTTGCAAAGGTGCTTTTATTGAATTTAAGTGCAGGGGATTAAAGTTTAAATAATCATCTCCAGAACGACCATTAATTTTTATAAGTCCATTTCCTGGAATCAAGCGAACTCTAGCTACTGAAGTTTTTCTTCTTCCAGTTCCCCAATATACAGCTTTGTTTTTTATTTGACTATTCATTTTGATAAATTAACTATTTAATAATACAGGATTCTGAGCAGCATGAGGATGATCAGCACCTTTATAAACTTTTAGTTTTTTAAACTGCTGTCTTCCTAAAGAATTATGAGGTAGCATGCCCTTAACAGCTTGCTCGATGATTCTTTCAGGAATTCTTTCTTGTAAAGACTCAAATTTTTCAATTTTCATTCCTCCTGGTCTTCCAGAATGTCTCCTGTACAATTTTTGTGATGCTTTTTTACCTGTTACCTCAACTTTTTCGGCATTTACTACAATGACAAAATCTCCAGTATCTAGATGAGGTGTAAATGTTGGTTTATTCTTACCTCTCAATACAATTGCGATTTCTGTAGCAAGTCTACCAAGCGTCTTATCTTTTGCGTCAACTAAAAACCAATTTCTTTCAATTGTTTCTAAAGATGGAGTAATTGTTTTATTCATTTACCAAATTTCTGCAAATAAATTTAAATTAGTCTTAAATTCTACCTTATTGAAGGAATATTAAACAATAGTTTTGAATGATTTACACAAAAAATTCTCTTAATTAAAACTTACTTAGGAAAAACCCTTAATTAAAAATACAGGGAAAAAATCATTGTTATTAATCTTTTTAAAAACATTTTCTTCATAAACAGCATTTACAAAACATAACCCCTTAGCTGGAGCAGATTCTTTAACATCATTTTTCTTTTTGTTTACCCATCTATCTGTAAAAATTTCTGGCGATATTTTGTTTTCTCCAACTAAAACTAGTTGACCAATAATTAAGCGGACCATTCCATATAGAAAACCAGTAGCTTTAATATCAACAAAAATCAAATCTTCAACTCTTTTAATATCTATATTTTTTATTTTTGTAATTGAGTTCGTTCTATTACTACCACTTTTCTGAAAAGCAAAAAAATCATGTTCTCCTATCATTTTCTTGGATGCATTTAACATTAAAACTTCATCTAATACTTTTTGATATCTATGCCATGACCAATTATTGATGAACAAGTTTGGGAATTTACTGTTATTAATGACATATCGATAATGTCTATACATTGCTGAATAGCATGCATGCCAACTATCTTTTACCTCAACTGATTCCAAGATCCTAATTGATGAAGGTAAGAGACCATTTAAGACATCAGAATAACTATTTCCTGGAACAACACAATCAACATCAAAGTGTACTACTTGACCTGATGCATGAACCCCAGCATCAGTCCTACCTGCTGCAAAAGTCTTTACTGTATGATTCGTAATCTTTAAGAGAGCTCTGTCTAAAATTTCTTGAACAGTAGTTGCATTTTTTTGTTTTTGCCAACCTGAATAATGAGTTCCCTCATATTGGACTAGTAAAGCTACCCTTTTCAAAAGTTATTTTTTAGTAAAAGCCCCTTAAATTAACTAACTTAAACAAGCTCGATTATGGCCATCTGAGCGTTATCACCTTTTCTAGATACAGTTCTTACTATGCGTGTATAACCACCATCTCTGTCTCCATATCTTTCCTTCGCTTTTTCAAATAATGAATGAACTAATTTTTTATCATAAATATATCCAATAGCCCTTCTCCTAGAGGCCAAACTTCCATCTTTAGCGAGTGAAATCATTCTTTCAGCTTCATTTCTTAAAGCTTTAGCACGAGCTTTTGTTGTAGTTACTCTACCTTCCCTAATTAATTGAGTAGTTAAACCTCTTAGAAGTGCTTTCCTCTGGTCAGCAGGTTTACCTAATAATGGAATTCTAAGTTGGTGTCTCATAATCTTTAAAATTGTTAAACAGATGTTCTGCTTTGTGGAATAGAAATGCCGATGCGCTCAAGAGCCTCAATAACCTCATCTGCAGATTTAGAGCCAAAGTTCTTAATTTCAAGAAGATCTTCATAACTGAAGCCCATTAAATCTGAAACTGAGTTAACTTGCGCCCTTTTCAAACAATTATATGCTCTAACGGACAAGTTTAGTTCCTCTAGGGGAATTTGAGCTTCAGGAGATGGTTCAGGTTCTTCAGGAATTTCCTCAACCATTGTGACAGTAGCAAGGGGTTGAAAGAGTTCTATTAATTGATTTGCAGCTTCAGCAATAGCATCGTCAGGACTTGTTGAACCATCTGTTACGACTTCCATTTTTAATCTTTCTCTTCCCGTTCCACCTTCTGCTACAGCGGTTTCATCTATTGTAAAATTCACCCTCTTCACTGGCATAAATACAGCATCTATTTGAAGTAAATCAATAGCAGTTGTCTCTTCACTCTTTCGGTCGACGGGTCTATATCCAACACCTCTTTCAACATGGATTTCCAACTCTAAGTTATGACCCTCCTGGATAGTCGCGATCGGTTTTTCTCCATCAACAATTTCAACTTGGGAGGAGAATTGAATATCATTCGCCTTCACCTCCATTGGGCCACTCGCTACTAACCTTCCGATTTCAAGCTCTGGATTTGAACTATTTATTGATAGTTGCTTGCAATTAAGAAGAATATCTAAAACGTCTTCTCTAACTCCAGGGATAGTGGCATATTCATGATTAATGCCTGCTATTCTTACTGCAGTAACTGCACTCCCTTCAAGTCCTCCCATAAGGACTCTTCTAAGGGAATTACCCAAAGTTGTAGCTTGTCCCCTTTCTAAAGGGCCAATTAAAAAAGTTCCTGTTTGGGAGCGATCATCTGCTATTTGATGGTCGATTCTGTCAATCTGGTATTGCAACACGGAAAATAATGAGGTTAATAGTTTTTTGGGTGGGTTGAGAATGGTTAAAACCTAAACGCGTCTCCGTTTAGGTCTTCTGCATCCATTATGAGGTAATGGAGTTACATCTCTTATTAGAGTTATTTCTAATCCGGCCACTTGTAAAGCTCTTATGGCCGTTTCCCTACCTGCGCCAGGCCCTCTAACAAGTACTTCTATTTGTCTCATGCCTTGATCAAGTGCTCTTCTAGCTGCAGCTTCAGCAGCTGTTTGAGCAGCAAATGGGGTACCTTTCCGAGCGCCTTTAAATCCACTTGCGCCTGCAGAAGACCAAGAAATTACATGACCAGAGGTGTCAGTAATTGAGACAATAGTATTATTAAATGTACTTTGGATATGTACCACACCATTGGGTACATTACGTTTCGATTTCTTTGAACCTGTTTTTTTTACTGTAGCTGGCATGATGTTTTAATTGAATACTTTAATTTTTAAATAGATTAAGTTATTTATTTTTTTCTTCCAGCAACTGTTTTCCTAGAACCACGCCTTGTTCTTGCATTGGTTCTGGTTCTTTGACCTCTGACTGGAAGACTCATTCTATGTCTTCTTCCTCTTACACACCCTATATCTTGTAGACGTTTTAAAGCCATTCCCTCTTTTCTTCTCAAATCCCCTTCTAAAGTGAAATCTTCTGTGGCACCTCTTAATTTTTGCACATCAGAATCTGAAAGGTCTTTGACACGAGTATCAGGGTTTACACCCGTATTAGCAAGAATTAGCTTTGATCTCGTTAAACCGATTCCATAGACGTATGTAAGTGCAATTTCAACTCGCTTTTCGCGAGGTATGTCAATTCCTGCAATCCTGGCCACGTGTTTTGAATAAGTAAAAGTTTGAATTTAAGGGTTGAAGTTTAACCCTGACGCTGTTTATTGCGAGGTCTTTTCTTGTTAATAACAAAGATTTTACCTCTTCTCCTCACGATCTGATCGTCAGGACTAATTTTTTTGACTGAAGATCTGACCTTCATAGGTGTTTAACAAATAAAACGTTAATATTATATTCTACATCATCATCAAGCCATTTTTTGTTTGATATCAGAGGAAATGGTTTTTAAATCTCTATCAGCATCGATATATTCTAACAATGAGAGATCCTTAAAATATTGAATTAATGGTTCTGTAGTTTTTTTATAAATATCAACTCTTGTTCTAATTGTCTCTTCCGTATCATCTTTTCTCCCTCTTAAAAGCAAACGCTTTATTAGTACTTCTTCTGGAATATCTAAATAAAAAACTAGTTCCAAAGGTTGATTTATTTCATTCAAGACTTCATTCAATGAATTTGCTTGAGATAAATTTCTTGGGTAACCATCTAGAATCCAACCATTATTATCCTTTACTAAATTTTGTCTGACTATCTTTAATACTAGTTCATCACTAACAAGTTCCCCTCGATTCATAATATCCTTTACCTGAATACCAAGGTTAGTATTCATTTCGATTTCTTTTCTCAATAATTCCCCAGTAGAAAGGTGTAAGTAAGAATTAGTTTGACTTAGCAATTCCGCTTGAGTCCCTTTCCCTGCTCCAGGAGCTCCTAAAAATAGTAAATGTTTCTTCATTAATTGTTAATTAGTCCCTCATACCTTTGTGAAATAACATAAGTTTGAATTTGCTTAGCAGTATCTATAGCAACACCCACAAGAATAAGTAATGATGTTGCTCCTAAACCTTGAAAGGTCTGAACATTTGTAGCTCTTTCTACTGCAGCAGGGATTATGGCTACTGAACCCAGAAATAATCCTCCCAATAAAGTCAACCTATTTTGTATACCTGATAGGTAGTTTGCTGTATTAGTTCCAGGTCTTACTCCTGGTATCGCAACACCTCCTTTCTTTAAATTTGAAGCTACATCAACTGGATTGATAGTAAGAGATGCATAAAAATAGGAGAAACCCAAAATCAAGGAGAAGAATGTAAGAGCATATGGCCATGGATTAGAAGATCCTGGATTTAAACTGCTGGCCAGCTTGATTAAAAGTGTATTGCCCGTAACATTTGCAATAGTTATAGGTAAAAAGATTAAAGCAGATGCAAATATGATAGGCATGACTCCTCCTGCATTTAATTTCAAAGGTAAATAACTTTGCCTTGTAGGAAGTAGTGTTGAATTTCCTATCTGCCTTTTTGCACTTACAATAGGAATGCGTCTTGCTCCTTCTTGGACAAAAATGATCCCAACAATTGTCAGTAAAAATACTCCAAGTAAAACTGCTATACCTAAAACATCTCCTCTATCGCCAGTTTGAGCTTTTTCAATGGTTGAACTTAGAGCCTTAGGTAAAGTCGAAACAATATTCAGAAAAATAACCAGTGATGCACCTTGACCTATCCCTTTCTCCGTAATAATTTCACTAAACCACATTACTAACATTGAGCCAGTAACCAAGGCAATGGAGGTTTGCAAAACAAATGTAGTTTCACTTATCCCCTCAATAGCATATTGTCTGAGGATTAAGGAAAAAATTATACTTTGCAAAAAACCCCATCCTAAGGAAACATATCTAGTTATTTGAGCAATTTTTCTTCTCCCCGCTTCTCCTTCATTTTTTTGTAAATCTTCAAGCACAGGCAATGAAGCTGTGAGAAGCTGAATAATAATTGATGCGTTAATAAAGGGAAGTATGCCTAATGCGAATATTCCTAAGGTTGAAATTCCTCCTCCAGTAAAAATATCTAAAAAACCTATTAATTGCCCCCCTTGATCTATAAAACTTTTAAAAGCGACCCTATCAATACCAGGCATAGGGATATATATACCAAGTCTTACTAAAAGGAGAAGACCTAAAGTAGTTAAAACTCTACTCCTTAACTCTTTATTTAAAAATAATTGGGAAAGTATTTCAGAAGCGTTAGGATTTCTACTTTTGTTTACAAACATTTTGAAGCTTACCTAAATTTTTAGTAAATTTATTTATTATTTATAAGCTCGCAGGATCCACCTGCCTCCTCAATTTTTTGTTTTGCAACTTTTGTAAATGCATGAGCTTGGACTTTTAGCTTGATATTAATTTTTCCATTACCAAGGATTTTTAAAGGAAATTTGGGCTTAAAGATCAATCCTTTCTTAACTAGTGAGTCAAGGTTAACTGTATCGTTATCTTTGAAATCATTTAATTTTTCTAAATTTATTATGGAAAAGTTCTTTTGATTAATTATTTCAAAGTGCTTTAATTTTGGAACTCTTCTGTATAGAGGCATTTGACCACCTTCAAAACCTGGACGTGTAGGTCTTCCAGAACGTGACTTTTGTCCTCTCATTCCAAAACCACATGATGCACCTTGACCGGCTGCAATTCCTCTACCCTTTCTTAATTTTTTCTTTCTCGAGCCAGAATTTGATTTAAGTGTATTTAATGTTGAAGTCATAATTTTAAGAATAGAGCTGTTCAAGTGAGATGCCTCTCTCCCTAGAGGCAGATTTGTGTGTTCTTAATTGAGAGAGAGCTACCATAGCAGCTCTTGCATTATTCAAAGGTGTTTTACTACCCAATCTTTTTGCTAAGACATTTTTTATGCCAGCTAATTCTAAAACTGTTCTTATTGAACCGCCAGCAATTACACCTGTACCTGGGGCAGCTGGTCTAATTAGTACATTAGCAGCACCATCTCGACCTTTAGATAAAGTCGGTATTGAATTATTTGGGGTTAAAGGAACTCTTACAAGATTCTTTTTACCATCTGATACGCCCTTTCTCACCGCACCAATGACATCCCCTGCTTTACCAACTCCAACTCCAACTTGACCTTTCTCATTACCTACAACAACAATTGCTCTAAAACTCATTTTTTTCCCACCCTTAACAGTCTTAGAAACACGTCGAATTTGAACAACTCTTTCTTGCCAATCAGAATCTCTTTCTAGATTTTTTGAATCGCCTCTTCTATTCCTTTTTCGATCATTACGATTATTCTTTTTTTGTTCTACGGGCATAGCTCCAGGAACATTATCGTTCTTGGATTGAATTTCTTGTTTTGTTGGAGTGTCAGTCATAGTAAAAAATTAAGAGTTAGAATTCTAGGCCAGCTTCACGAGCAGCATCTGCAAGTGCCTTTACTCTGCCGTGATATAAATTACCTCCACGATCAAAAATTACTTGCTTAATACCTTTTTTTATCGCTCTCTTTGCTAATAGTTTTCCAACAATGGAAGAAGAATTACAATCGGAAGGTAATTTCTCAGATTTTTCTCTTAGTTCCTTATCAACAGTTGAAGCTGAGCAAATAGTTGTTTGAGCGCTATCATCTATAACCTGGGCATAAATATGGTTATTAGAGCGAAAAACAGACAATCTTGGACGCGTTGCATCGCCAATTAAGAATCTCCTTAATCTTCTGTGCCTTTTTTGGGTTTGTAATTTCCTGGAAAGTTTGGTCATTTTTTTAATTGGAATTATTTTTTGCCAGATTTACCAGCTTTTCTGAGAATTCTCTCATCATGGTATTTAATTCCTTTTCCTTTATATGGCTCTGGAGGTCTAATTGATCTGATTTTTGCTGCTTCATTGCCAACAATTTCCTTATCAATTCCAGATACGGTAACGTTTGTATTACTCTCAACTTTGTATGTTATACCATCAGGGGGGATCATTTCTACAGGATGACTATATCCTGCACTTACAACTAGATTTTTACCTTTTACTTGTGCTCTTGATCCAACGCCTACAATTTCTAGTTTCTTTGAAAAACCTTGAGTAACCCCTTCAACCATATTTGCAATTAAAGCTCTACATAAACCATGTCTCTGCCTTGAATGTATTTTGGTTGAGGTAGGACTTACGACAACAGTATTATCTTTCTTATCAAAACTAACTCCCTCAGGCATGAGACGTTTTAACTCACCCTTTGGGCCCTTAACTGTAACTGTTAATCCATCAAAATCAACTGTAACTTTATCTGGAATAAGTACTGGTGTTTTTCCGATTCTTGACATGATTAATTCTCCTTAATAAACATAGCAGAGGACTTCGCCGCCAATGCCTTGCTTTCTAGCATCGCGATCACTCATAACGCCTTTAGAAGTTGATATTATGGCAACTCCAAGACCTCCAAGAACTTTTGGTAAACCTCTAGTATTTTTATATATTCTCAAACCAGGTTTACTTACTCTTTGCATAGATCGAATAGTAGGAAATTTGTTTTTTCCACTATATTTAAGGCCGAGTATTATTTGTGATTTATAACCTTCACCTTCCTCATTAATATCAGAAATGAACCCCTCTTTTTGAAGTACTTTGGCGATACTTAAGGACATTTTTGAACCTGGGATTGTTGTGGTTGTATGCTTTTTTTGACTCGCATTTCTAATTCGAGTTAGCATATCTGAAATAGGATCGTGATTTGACATAGTTTTAATTTAATTCTTACTAAAAGGCATTCCTAACTCTTGCAAAAGAGCTTTACCTTCTTGATCTGATTTTGCACTAGTGACAATAGTTATATCCATACCTCTTATTGAATCTATTTTATCAAAAGAGATTTCAGGAAAAATCAATTGCTCTTTCACGCCAACGGTGTAATTACCTCTCCCATCAAAACTTTTTGGATTAACTCCTCTAAAGTCTCTTATTCTTGGTAAAGCTAGATTTATAAATCTCTCCAAAAAAGAATACATCCTGTCGCCTCTCAAAGTTACAGTACAACCAATAGGCATACCTTCACGAATTTTAAAACCCGCGATAGCTTTTTTGGCCCTAGTTACTAAAGCCTTTTGTCCTGTAATTGTTGCCATTTCATTTAAAGAGGCTTCAAGAGCTTTCGAATTCGAAGCTGCTTCACCAAGACCTCTGTTAACGTTGACTTTGACAACTTTAGGTACTTGATGAATATTTTTAAGACCAAGGTCCTTTAAAAGTTTTGGTCTTATTGATTCTTTGTAGCGATTTTTTAGAGTCATAATTTTTTGTTAATTCTGGTCTTTGTCAGAATTGATAAATTAGAAAAAGTTGAAATCTGGTTTCTGATGAAAAATTAATCAATTACTTCACCAGTTTTCTTCAATCTTCTTTTCTTAACCCCCTCTTTATCGATAAAGTATTCAATCTTACTTGTAAGATTTTTATCCTTTGAAAAAAACATTACATTTGATGCATGTAAAGATGCTTCTTCTGTGAGAATTCTTCCAGTTTCTCCTTCCTGAGTTGGTTTTACATGTCTGGTCCTAAGGTTAATTCCCTTTACAACAACTTTATTTTCAAGTGGGATAGTTTTTAAAACTTCACCAGTTTTCCCTTTGTCCTTGCCATTAATTACTTTTACCAAATCTCCAGTTTTGATTCTCATTTTTATTCTCTGGAAATTTTTCTTTTGCTTTAATGAATCCAACATTTAAATCACCTCCGGAGCAAGAGAAACAATCTTTGTATAATTTTTATCCCGCAGTTCTCTAGCTACAGGACCAAAGACTCTAGTACCTTTTGGATTCTTATCTTCATTAATTAATACTGCCGCGTTGTCATCAAATCTGATTGAATTCCCAGTATTTCTTCTTAATGTTGCTTTAGTTCTGACGATAACAGCTTTAACAACTTCAGATTTCTTAACTCCCATATTAGGAAGAGCATCTTTTACAGTTGCTACGATTACATCCCCGACATGTGCATACCTTCTATTAGAACCTAAAACCCTAATACATTGGAGTCTTTTTGCTCCGCTATTATCGGCAACTGTTAAATAAGTTTCTTGTTGAATCATTTTTTAACCTCCTTAGCCTGACTTGTTTTATTGAGAATCTCTTCTATGGCCCATCTTTTATGAGCACTAAGAGGTCTAGTTTCTCTAATTTTAACTCGATCACCTAAAACGCATGTATTTTCTGGATCATGCGCCTTATATCGAGTAGTTCTACTTACAATTTTTTTATAAGTGGGATGTGGATATCTGTTAATAACAGCAACAACAACTGTTTTATCCATTTTGTCGCTGACAACAGTACCAATTCTTTCTTTAAGTGCCATAACTAATAATTAATCAGAAGTTGTTTTAGAAGCAGATTGACTCTTACTGAGAGTGAGTAATTGCGCAACTTGTTTCTTGATAATTTTAAATTTATGAGTTTCATTGAGCTGTCTTGTAGCTTGCTTGAATCTCAAGTCAAAAAGATCTTTTCGTAATTGGTCAATCTTTTCAGTAATTTGTTCGGAATTTAATTTTTTAAATTCCTTAAGTGACTCTGAGTTTTTCATTGTTTAACCTCCTCTTGAGATTTTTTAATATTTTTAATATTTTTTGTATTTTCTTGGGAGGAATTTTCTAGATTTTTATCAATTGAGATAAATTTAGTTTTTACAGGAAGTTTGTATTGAGCCAGACGCATAGCTTCCTTTGCAGTTTCCTCAGTGATATCCTCACCACCCATTTCAAATAGTATTCTTCCAGGTTTTACAACTGCTACCCAAAACTCTGGATTACCTTTACCAGAACCCATTCTGGTTTCGGCAGGTCTCATGGTTACGGGTTTATCAGGAAATATTCTTATCCAGATTTGACCACCACGTTTGATATATCTAGTCATCGCTCTTCTGCTTGCTTCAATCTGACGTGCAGTTACCCAGCCACAGTCTTGAGCTTGGAGAGCAAATTGACCGAATGCAATAGTATTACCTTTTGAGGCTACACCCCTCATTCTGCCTCTATGTTGTTTACGGAATTTAGTACGTTTTGGACTAAGCATTTTTATACCTCCTATGAATTCTCATTTGAACGATCCTCAAATTGCTGAGGTCTTCTACTAGCTTTCCTCTTAGGGCTCGCACCCACAGGGATGGTTTGTTCTTCTTTAGGGAGAACTTCACCTTTGAAAACCCAAACTTTAATGCCTAGAACACCGTAAGTTGTATTAGCTTCACGTGTTGCGTAGTCAATTTCAGCTCTCAAAGTATGTAAAGGTACTCTACCTTCTCTAGTCCATTCAGTTCTAGCTATTTCGGCACCATTTAACCTGCCCCCTACTTGAATTTTAAGACCTAGAACTCCAGCCCTTTGAGCCCTTTGTAAGGCCATCCTAATAGTTCTTCTAAAGGCGACTCTTTTTTCTAGTTGTTGAGCAATATATTCAGCAAGTAAAAAAGCATCAGCATCTACGCGTTCAACTTCAACAACGTTTATTCTGACTTGCCTTGTTCTATCACCTATAGTTTTTTGAATGCCAGATCTTAATTCTTCAATACCACTTCCTTGTCTTCCAACTATAACTCCTGGTCTTGCTGTTTTTAATTCAAGTTCCAGTTGGTCAGCTTTTCTTGCTATTAAGACATCGCTAATTCCTGCTGCTCCATATTTTTTTTGTATGAAGGTACGAATTTTAAAATCTTCTTGGAGAAGAATTGGATATGTTTTAGAAGTAGCAAACCACTTAGAGCGATGCTCTTGAGTAATTCCTAATCTTAGTCCAGAAGGATGTATTTTATGTCCCATTAGTTTTGTACCTCCGCATTAGTTTGAGTAGGAGCAGACTCAACAGAAATACTGATGTGGCAAGTCTGTTTTTTAATTGAAAAAGCTCGACCTTGAGCTCTGGGTCTATACCTTTTAATTACTGGACCGCTATTAGCCCATGCAGAGGAAATAACTAGGGTAGATGGATCCATTCCAAGGTTATGTTCTGCATTAGCAACAGCAGATCTTAGAACTTTAGTAATGGGGTCTGTAGATCTGTAAGGCATAAATTCCAACATAATCAAGGCATCTCTATAAGATCTACCTCTTATCTGATCCAAAACTCTTCTCACTTTAGAGGCTGATCCGCGAATATAATTCCCATGAGCAATTGCTGATTTTGTTGTTTCAGGTGTTTTTGTCATGATTTTGCTCCTTTCTTATCTCTTATATGACCTCGGTAAGTGCGTGTAGGAGCAAATTCACCGAGTTTATGACCAATCATTTGTTCAGTAATAAATACTGGAATGTGAGTCTTGCCATTATGTACAGCGATTGTGTGACCGATCATTAAAGGTAAAATCGTAGAGGATCTTGACCAAGTTTTGATAACAGACTTGTCATTATCGGTATTTTGTTTTTCTACCTTCTTGAGCAGGCTATCTGCTATAAAAGGTCCTTTTTTTAGTGAACGTCCCATGATTATGTAATAGAAATTGAAATAATAAATGAAGTAATCAAGAGTCTCTTCCTCCTCTACTCCTCTTAGAAACGCGACGGCGTCTTCGAACAACTAATTTATTACTTGGTTTGTTCTTTTTACGTGTCTTTAGTCCAAGAGCTGGCTTACCCCATGGAGTAACTGGGCCTGCTCTACCAATTGGTGCTTTTCCCTCTCCTCCTCCATGTGGATGATCACATGGGTTCATAACACTACCTCTTACTTGAGGCCTTCTTCCAAGCCATCTTCTTCTTCCTGCTTTACCTAAGCTAGTATTTCTTATTTCAGAATTACCAACTTCACCAAGAGTTGCATAGCATTCTTTTCTTACAAGTCTTACCTCAGTAGATGGGAGTTTTAAAGCAACATAATCTCCCTCTTTTGCCATAACTTGAGCACTAGCTCCTGCGGATCTAACCATTTGAGCACCCCTACCTGCGTATAACTCAACACAATGAACACTAGATCCTAATGGCATAACAGAAAGCGGCATTGCATTTCCATCTTCAATTGGAACACTTTCTCCAGAAATGACATTTTGTCCGACTTTTACTCCTGCTGGAGCGATAATATATCTTTTCTCTCCATCTTCGTAAAATAAAAGTGCCAATCTTGCATTTCTATGAGGATCGTAGTGTATAGCTGCAACTTTAGCGTTGATATTTCTTTTATCTCTTCTAAAGTCGACCAATCTATATTGCCTTTTGTGACCACCTCCACGATGACGACAAGTGATAACTCCACGATTATTCCTGCCTTTAACTCTATGTTTTGAAACTATTAGTGATCTTTCAGGTTTTGCACTTGTGATTTCACTAAAGTCAGTAACTACTCTCTGCCTAGTGCCAGGTGTATAAGGTTTAAATTTACGTATTGCCATGATTAAAACTCCTTAAGATTCCGGAAATAGTTGGATTTTGTCTCCTTCAGCAAGACGTACAATTGCCTTCTTGACCTGAGAACGTTTACCGGAAAATTTCCCGACTCTTCTTGTTCTCCTAGGAGGATTCATAGTGTTAACTCCTATGACTTTAACACTGAACAAGGCTTCAATAGCTGCCTTTATTTGTGGTTTAGCCGCTCTATGATCTACTTCGAAAGTATATTGGTTAAGATCTAGTGCATTTGTAGCTTTTTCAGTAATAACTGGCTTTCGTATTACATCGGCTAAACGAGAATCGAATAATTTACTCATGATGCATAAACCTCCTGAATTTTATCTATCGCTGATTGACCTATTACCAATTTGTTGGCATTGAGAATATCAAATACATTTAATTGATCGGCGGCGATTAATTTTACTTTCTCAATATTATTAATGGATTTTTTTATAATATCGGAAGGGCTATCAAGAATAACCAAAACTTTTTCAGTTTTTTGTATACCTAATCGAGCAAGGCCATTGATGATATCACTTGTTTTAGGCTGCTTTAAAGTAGATCCAAAATCTTCAACAGCCTTCATATCAGATACTCGGGACATAAGAGCTGTTCTAAGAGCTAATCTACGTTCCTTACGATTCATATCAAGATTGTAAGAACGTGGCTTCGGTCCAAAAATAATTCCGCCACCAGGTCTTAAGGGTGTCCTTATTGATCCTTGACGAGCTCTTCCTGTACCTTTTTGTTTGTATGGCTTTCTACCGCCCCCGCGCACTTCAGATCTTGTCAAAGTTGATGCTGTCCCTTGTCTTTTATTTGCAAGCTGTCTAAGGACTGCTCTATGGATTAAGTCTGCCGAAGAAGTTTCTTTAGCAACTGATAAATCAAGAGAAACTTTGCCTGATTTTTTACCATCCCACTTTAAAGTTTCAAGTGTTGTCATGATTTTTCACCTCCTTTTTTGCCTACAACATTATTTGGCTTAATGTTGACAATTGAGCCGGGCTTACCTGGAACAGAACCCTTTACTACAAGCAAATTCTTCTGATCATCAATTTTTAGAACTAACAATCCTTTGGTAGTTATCTGTTTTCCTCCATATCTTCCTGCCATTCTTTTCCCTGGATAAATTCTACCCGGAGTTGTTCCTGCTCCTGTAGATCCTGGTGCTCTATGATTTTTTGAACCATGACTCATAGGACCTCTGCTAAAACCATGTCTTTTCTGGTAACCTGCAAAACCTCTACCCATAGATTTGCCACTGATATCAACTTTTTGACCAACCTCAAAGTTTTTTACAGTTATTTGTTTTCCGATTTCATAAGATGAAGTTTCTTCAACCCTATATTCTTTCAAATGCTTCAAAAGTTCTTCACCTGATTTCAATAAGTGACCCTTTTCAGGTTTGCTTAAATGCTTCTCTTTGGACAAGCCATAACCTATCTGAACGGCGGTATAACCATCCAAAGGAGTTGTTTTCAATTGAGTGACGCGGCACGGACCAGCCTCTATAAGAGTAACTGGTACCGAATTACCTTTATCATCGAAAAGTTGGGACATGCCCAATTTCTTTCCTAAAATTCCGATAGACATAAGACTAAATTAGGCTAGCTCGTAATAATTTTTCAATTATCTAAACCCTTCAGTTATTAAGGTGAAGTTAATAAAAAACAATTAGTAAGGTTGAGACTTATCTGAAATAATAGATAGTTTCTCTCGGGATAAACCCACCTGAGTTTTTTAACGAAACGCTAAAAAATGTGAAATTTTCAGAGGCTCGGCTAGCTTGCGAGCTTAAAAATTCACTGAGTTACAATTGTACATCATCAAGTACCATAAAATAAAATAAAATAGAAATAAAGGAAATTTTTATGCCATTACTTCTCTCAGGGAAAAAGTTTCATAACGATTTAAAAACTAAAAAATGTCTCGCAATATTTGCTCCTCTTGAAGGTGGTTATGAAACTCGTCTTTTGAGGAGAATGAGGGCCAAAGGCTTTAAAACTTTTATAACTTCAGCAAGAGGGCTTGGAGATCCAGAAGTTTTCTTGCTCAAATTGCATGGCGTTAGACCACCTCACCTTGGTCATCAAAGTGTAGGAAGAAACGGAGCGCTTGGGGAAGTTCAACAAGTAATCCCACAAGCTTCTGAGTTATTTAATGAAAATGATAAAGATAAATTACTTTGGTTATTAGAAGGTCAAGTATTATCTCAATCTGAATTAGAGAGCTTAATAGAGATTTGCACTAACGATAATAAACTAACAATAGTTGTTGAAATGGGGGGCTCAAGAAAACTTGAATGGAAACCATTAAGTAATTATATTTTGGATGAATTTGAAAGTTAAATTGTTTGATTAAAATCAAGAATAAAAAAAATAAATGGATTAAGTTAATTTGTGGTGCCAGTAATGAAGATATTGTTGCCATAGAAGATTTATGTGCAATTTATACTGCTGCTGGTGTCGACTACATAGATGTTGCAGCAGAAGAGTCTATAGTTTATGCAGCAAAAAAAGGAATCGATTGGGCAAAAAAAGTCTTTAAAAACTCCCCAGGATTAATGATAAGTATTAGTGATGGTCATGATATCCACTTTCGAAAAGCAAAATTTGATCCTTTAAAATGTCCCCCTAGTTGTCCAAGACCATGCGAAAAAGTATGCCCCACCTTTGCAATTGATAATTTCGGAATTAAAGAGAGTAAATGTTATGGATGTGGAAGATGTTTAAATAGTTGTCCTCTAAATCTAATTAGTGAATATGAATATAATTTGTCAAAAAATGATTTAGCATCAACACTTCAGAAAATAAGGCCTAATGCAGTAGAAATTCATACAGAAATCAATCGCCTAGATTCTTTTACAAAAGTTGTAAGTATCCTTAAAAGTTCTGGAATGAAATTAGACAAGATATCTATTAGTTGTGGATTAAATCAATCTTTCAAAAAAGCCCAAGAGCCCGAAGATCTTTTGAAAGCTCTTTGGGAAAGATATGAAATTCTGAATGAGCTAGATATTCCTCTCATTTGGCAACTAGATGGAAGGCCAATGTCTGGAGATCTTGCTCCTACAACAAGTAGAGATGCTGTTAAGTTGTTTGAAAAAATCGGTTCAGATCTTCCACCAGGATTAATTCAATTAGCAGGAGGAACAAATGAAAAAACTCATGAATTGTTGAATTCAAACAATCTCCCAGATGGAATAGCATTTGGAAGTGCTGCAAGAAAAATTATGCAGCCCCTTATTGAATTTGCTCACGAAAATAACAAAAAACTCTATGATTATCCTGAAATAATGGGTTTGGCGATCAAAAAAGCTCAGAAATTTCTAGAGCCATGGAAATCGAGCTCATTCAAATAATATTTTTATTTTTCAAAACTAGCGCCATGTTTATAAAAAAATTTGTATTTTTTAGATAGAAAAAAATCTTTTCATGTATTAAAATGGTAATTCAATGGGCCGTCGCCAAGTGGTAAGGCATCGGGTTTTGGTCTCGACATTCCTAGGTTCGAATCCTAGCGGCCCAGTTCTAATATTCAATTGGTGTCTTCTCAAAAAATTTTTCTATTTGATTTTGATGGAGTAATAGTGGATGGAATGCAAGAATATTGGCATAGCTCATTGCTGGCCTGTGAAAGATATTTAAATTCACCCAACATCACTATTGATCAAAAACATTATCAAGGAGTACCAAATTCTTTCAAAGAAATTAGGCCTTGGGTTAAATATGGTTGGGAAATGATTCTAATTGTTCACGAAATTATAAAAGCAGAAAATCCATTAAAAAGTGATAATAAAGATGATTTCATTAATAGTTATCATCAAAATTGCCAGAGAATATTAAATGAAAATTCCTGGATAGCAGAAGATATACAAAAAATGTTAGATAAGTCTCGCAAGTACCAAATTGATAAAGATTTTAAATCGTGGGTAAATTTACATAAACCTTTTTTTGAAATTATAAATTTTATGAAAGAATTAAGCAAAAGAGGAATTAAAACTGGGGTTATAACAACTAAAGGTAAAATCTTTGCAGAAAAAATTCTTAAACAATTAAATATTTTTCCAGAATTTATTTTTGGTTATGAATCAGGAACAAAAATCAAAATAGCTGAAAAACTTACACAAACTTATGAAATTTTAGGCTTTATAGAAGATAGAAAAAAAACTCTAATCGATATTAAACAAAATTCAGAAACTTCTCACATTCCATGCTTCCTAGCTGATTGGGGATATTTGAAAGAATCAGATAAAAATAAGTTAAGTAATGAAATCAAATTATTAAAATTAGAAAACCTTGGAGAATTAGTTGCAATTTAAAGATAATCAGCTAGAGTACAGATGTACTATAGTTTGTATTTATGAAGTTTGGTTTAAATAAAAATTTCCAAATTTAGAATAATTACAAGAACTTTAACCGATAAATCAAACAATGAGCCTTGAAGAAAAGAAAAAAACTGAATCAAAAGAAAAAGACAAGGCATTAAGTCTTGTCTTAGGTCAAATAGAAAGAAATTTTGGACGAGGTTCAATAATGAGACTTGGTGACGCCTCAAGAATGAAAGTTGAAACAATATCTACTGGAGCGCTCACCTTAGATTTAGCATTAGGAGGAGGTTATCCAAAAGGAAGAGTAGTAGAAGTTTACGGACCAGAAAGTTCAGGAAAAACTACTTTAACGCTTCACGCGATTGCGGAAGTCCAAAAAAATGGAGGAGTAGCTGCATTTGTAGATGCTGAGCATGCACTCGATCCAGTTTATGCGGCTTCTTTAGGTGTTGATGTTGAAAATTTATTAGTTTCACAGCCAGATACTGGTGAAATGGCTCTAGAAATAGTTGACCAACTTATAAGATCGAGTGCGGTAGATCTTGTAGTTGTTGACTCGGTCGCAGCACTAACCCCAAGAGCCGAGATAGAAGGAGAGATGGGAGATCACGTAATTGGAAGCCAAGCAAGGCTAATGAGCCAAGCAATGAGGAAAATAACAGGAAATATTGGCAAATCTGGATGTACGGTAATATTCCTGAATCAATTACGCCTAAAAATTGGCGTTACATACGGCAATCCAGAAACAACCACAGGAGGTAATGCATTAAAATTTTACGCCTCAGTAAGACTTGATATCAGAAGAATTCAAACTCTTAAAAGAGGTACTGAGGAATATGGCATAAGAGCAAAAGTGAAAGTAGCAAAAAACAAAGTTGCACCACCATTTAGAATTGCAGAATTTGATATTCTCTTTGGGAAAGGTATTAGTACAACAGGATGCTTATTAGATTTAGCAGAAGAGACTAATATCATCATAAGGAGAGGTGCTTGGTATAGTTATGAAGGAGAAAATATTGGACAAGGAAGAGATAATACAATTATTTGGCTTGATCAAAACTTAGAAATCAGGAATAAAGTAGAATCTATGGTTAAAGAGAAATTAACAGAAGGAACTGAAGTCAGTTCTAATTCAATGAAAGCATTAAATAGCAATCCTGCTAATACAATCGCTGTTAATGATATAAAAACAGTAGCTTAGATTTATAAAGAATCAGCTAAAGTCCACCATCCAGCAGCAGGGCCTATAAATCTCACTACAATCCATAAAATTACTAACCCTCCGATTCCAAACCAACTGGCCTTAATACTTAATTTAATTAGGTTATCTCTTTGATTGATTGTAAAGGGAAGCCATTCAAATAATCTTGGAGACTGATCAATTTTAGTCTTAGTATTATTTTTTTTTGGAGGTAAACCAAGTGTTTTACGTCTTTTTGCTTCTCCCATATTTCTTTAGTTATTTATAAAATCATAACCTAATCAAAAGGTAGCACATAGTGAATTTGTTTTGAGGGTTGAATGTTTTGCAAAAGTAATCTTCCCCAGTTTCTTTTATTTGCTCTTCCATCTAGGATTATTAACTTACCTGAATTTCTTCTTAAAGGAGAAATAGATCTTTCAAGTTTAATTCTAGCTTGAGGAAGAAAGAAGTCTCTAAACCAATCTTGAGAAAGCTTCTTTTTATGAGAGACAGTAATTGCATTAATGGGTTCTGACATATTCGGAATCGGAAGTAAAGGAATGATAATTTGTTCTGGAATTTGAATTAAATAAGAATTCATAATCCACCAGTCAAAACTAGAGCAAAGGATTTCATTTCTACCTGAGGGAATTGTCTCTAGCAATACTCTCTTCCCGTAAGTAGAAGCTAATTCTGTAGCAAGATTAGTTTTTAAATCAATATCATCAGACAACACTAAAGTTAAACCCTTTCTAAAAAGTATTAACTTTTTGCATTTGTCCAAGATTGAATTGGTAAAAAGAGGATTATTAGGAAGCAACTGTTTAGAGGGTATATATAAAGAAATCTTTTTCTCGTCAAAATTACTCTTAAAATTAATAACCAAGTCAATATCTAACCTATGCTTTTTAAAATACATTTGGAAAAAATTATCTTTTCTCAATGCTGATAAAAAAACAAATTTATTATTTGAAAAAAATTCCTTAATTTGAAAAAGTTCATCTATTGGCTGTAAATACAAATTCCAATCCAAATTTGTATCATTTAGCTTTACCCAGCATGCCCAACCTTGCGATAATGCTTTGTTGACGCTTAAAAATTTATCAGAAAAAAAAGAATTTTCATAAAAAAAGTTTGACAAGAAACTAATTTCTTTTTCATCTAAATTTATATAACTATTTCCTAAGACCTTTCTCAAGAAAAACTTTTTCTTCAACGAATCATATACTTTTATAAATTTTTGATTGATTAATTCAAATTCTTTACAATTTTTTGTCCAATCCTTTTTAAGTAAAGAAATCCTAAAATGATTTTTTAAATCCTGTTTTATATCCTCAATTCCTGAATAAACTATTCGATGATTTCTAAGATTACGAGAATTGGGATCATTAAGAAAATTTTGGATAGTTATCAAGTGAACATGATGATTTGCAAAAATAAATTGATCATTTTTCAAAATAAAATTAAAACCTAGATTTTTCAATGAATCAATCTGAAATTGGCTTATAAATTGGATTTTTTCTTTAGATAAAATAAAAGTTGAATCCTCTTCCTTTAAAAATAAAGAAATCAAAATTGGAGGTAACCAATCATAGCTAGAGAAAATTTCTGAATTAATTAGATAGGTAGAATCATTTTCAATACATTTGGAAACTATTCTCCCAAAAGAATATATATGCTCCCAATTAATACTTTGATCTCTCAAAAAATTTTTCAAATATTGATGACTTAAAATTTCAAGCATTTATAATTAATTTAATTTCAAAAACATGCAAAATTTATGAACCTAATATACAAAAAATTGGTATCAATATAAGAGGGTCTTGAATTAATTAATTTATGAAAATTGGAATAGTAGGATTAGGATTAATTGGTGGTTCTTTAGGATTAAAACTCCAAAGTCTAAATCATACAATTTATGGAATAGCAAATAATGAATTTAATGAAAAAAAAGCTAGGGATAAAAAACTTGCAAATTTTGTTAGCTGTGACCTGAGCTTATTAAAAAAATGTGAGCTAATAATTTTGGCATTGCCTATAAAAGATTTGATCAGTCCGTCGCAACAATTAGTAGCATCAATACCTCAAGAAACAATACTAACTGATGTAGGGTCTGTAAAAGAACCAATTGTAAATACATGGGAAAATTCACATCCTCTATTTATTGGATCTCATCCAATGGCAGGCACAGAAAAAAAAGGAGTTGATTCAGGTTTTGAAGGTCTTTTTAAAAATGCAAAATGGATTATTACCCCAACACAAAATAGTGACTTAAATTCAGTCAGAACTATTTCCGAGCTCATAAAATCAATGGATTGTGAAATTTGCCAAGCTTCGCCAAAAGAGCATGATGAAGCAGTATCTCTAATTTCTCATTTGCCTATATTTTTAGCTTCTGCCCTCATAGAAACTGCGCAAACAAAAAATAATCAATCTTTATTAGATCTCTCGCAAAAATTAGCTGCTACAGGATTTGCAGATACTTCGAGAGTTGGCGGAGGCAATGAACAACTAGGCCTAGATTTAGCTATTAATAATCAGATTAATATTTTAAATTCCATAAATAATTTTAAAAATAAGCTGAATATACTGGAATCTCTTATCAAAGAAAAAAATTGGGATTTACTTTCTAAAAAACTTGCTGAAGCAAAAGAAAATAGACAAAATTTTATAAACTAAAATTTTCTATACCTTTGGAAGCTAAAATTTGCCTTGAAACCATTAATGCAGACTGACTAACACCTGCAGTCCCCTCTCCTGGATAAATCGAATCTCCACATAACCATAAACCTTCAAAAGGTGTCCTACTTGATAATCCAAATAAACCAAAAATATCTGGATTTTGACCAAGCCCGCCTACTATTCCATTAGGTCTTTTTGTCCATTTTTCAAAGCCCAATGGAGTTGCTAATTCTCTATGTAGCCATTTTTCAGGATCAATATCAAATTGACTTTCCAATTCAAGGGATATTTTTTTCATGAAACCATTTTTTTTATTTAAGTAAGTTTGTTTATCTAGATCAAACCAATCTTTAGTTTTGGTAAAGATACTGGCAATTAAAGTAACCTCACCTTTTGGCGCTCTTCCATCACCATCATCACTAATTGATACAAATAACGAACAAAATTCTTTTGAAACAAATTGATAATGATTGGAGAATGTTTTTTTAATATGTTCCTTTTTTAATGCTGAATAAAAAACTACAGCTCCACTTGGATCAGGCAAATTATTAAGTCGATTTTTATAATTTTTTTTTCTCTCTAAAGGATCTTTCAAATGCTTGATCAAAGATTGTGGAGGTGCGGTATAAATCACATCTTTTGCTTGATAAATAAATGATTTTTTTTTCGAATTAGCAGATAGTTGCCAACACATATTTACGTCGTCAAAAGTTATAGAATTAACTTCTTGTCCAAAAATTAAATTAACTCCAGTTTTAATTAATGAACTTTCTAAGGCTTCACTTAAAGACTGCATAGATTTTTTAAGATGCCAAAGACCATGTGGCTGTTGACACATCTGAAGAACAGTAGATCCATATAATGCTGCAGTACTATAAACGTCCTCTTGAGAATAAAGTTTTAGTTGAAGATTTAAGAATTTAATCAAGCGCTCATTCTTAGATAATCCACATATCCGCAATAGATCAAAAATAGTAGATTTAAGTAAGATACCTGTGACAAGGTTTGAAGGTACTAGTGCTTTGAGAAGTTGAGAAAAATCCCAAAAATTACTTATTGGTAATACAGGATTATTATTAGCAAATATCCAATTACTTTGATGTATTAGGGTACAAAGCTCCCAAAATCTTTGACTCCCAGGAAACTGCATTTCTCGTTCAGCAATCCATTTACTTTTTTCATACCAAATAGGTATAGGATTACCACCATCATTTAAATCAACAATGCAAGCAGGGTCTAAAATTGTGGCTTCTGGGGATGGAATATCTAAAAAATCAAAAATTCTAGAATGTATTCCTCCCTTCTCTAAACCAGCAACCTGAGTTGCGCCAACATCGAAAGTATAATTCTTTCTTTTAAAAGTACCGGCACATCCTCCGGCTTGAGTATGAGATTCGATTAAAGTCACTGATAAGCCTTGCTTTGATAAAATCGCTGCAGAAGTTAGTCCTGCTATACCGGCACCTACAACAATAACTTCAGACTTTTTCATTAAAATGCAAAAATTATCTCCTATAGAAATTAACGAAATTTGTGAAGAATTAGGTGAAACCTATCCAAAAAGTATTGAACAAGTACATGGTGGCGATATTCATAATGCATGGCGAATAGAATTCTCAGACAAAAAGTTATTCCTTAAAAGAAACATTAGAAACAAAAAATTTCTTGAATTTGAAAAATATTGTCTCCAAAATTTGAGAAAATATATTAATCACAAAAATTTAGTTATTCCTAAAGTTATTGCATATAAAAATATAAAAAATATAGAAATTCTTTTAATTGAATGGATAGATATGCATAACTTTGACCAAAAAAAACTTGGAAAAGGTTTAGGTGAATTGCATTTAAAATCAGCTGAATCTAATCCCAAAATGTTTGGGTTTCCAGTTGAGGGTTTTATCGGAACAACAGATCAGAAGAAAGGCATGGAAGATAATTGGATAGATTGTTTTTTAAACTTAAGGATAATACCTCAACTATTAATCCTAAAATCAACGACTTTAGATAAAGAAATTATCAATAAAGTTAAAGAAAAAATTAAATTAGAATTACTGAATCACAAACCAATAAATGCTCTAGTTCATGGTGATTTGTGGTCAGGCAATGCAGGAATGGACAAAAGTGGAAAGGGGGTTATTTTTGACCCGGCATCTTGGTGGGCAGATAATGAAGTAGATATAGCCATGACAAAATTATTTGGAGGTTTTAGAAAAGAATTTTATGAAGAATATCATAAAATTTTTCCTATAAAAAACGGATTTGAAAAAAGAATTATTATTTATAATTTCTATCACATATTGAATCACGCCAATATGTTTGGAGGAGGTTACTTAAAACAAGTTAAAGATTACGTAAAAGCAATACTCAATATGTAATCTTTAACTACCCTAAATATGTCTTCTTAAGATTTTGTACCTTATCTAGAACAGCTTCACGATTTTCACTGGTACGAAGATTTTGCCAGCTCCATTGACCGACAACAATTACGCCTAGTAGTTCTAGTAAACCAGGGAGAATTGGGAAAAAGTTTATCGTGTCAATGACAACTTTAATTATTATCTGAGCTATTACGACAACAGCAATTATGCCTGCCGCCTTGCCGTACTTACCCATTTGAGTCCAATCAACATTACCAAGGGTTTCGTTGACTTTTCCCATAACATCAGAGTACTTCTCTGAAAAACTTTTGGTTTCTGAGCTTGTATCGGAGCCGGAGTCTTGGTTTGACTCTGGAGTGTTATCACTCATGAATTCAGTAAACTTAATATATGAACCAGACAGTATCGGAAAAAACGTCTATTGACTACCTTTTTGTTGTGCAAAATTCCGAACCGAAACATTTTGTATTTTTTAAGAGGCGTTGGTATATTTGATTTCTGAAGATATTTAAACTTAAAATTGATTTATAAAAACTTCACATTATTCTGTAGTTCTAACAAAAACATTAATAAATCCCAGTAATTAGCAAAATATAAAAGGCTAAAATTTTTATTTTATTTATTATGTTCTCATAGTTTAGCTCGAAAACATTAAGCGATCGAAATGTCCAAATATATCAAATTTAATTTCTTAAACTCTGATGAAGAAGAAAGATATCAAAAACATTTAACCCTCAAAGAGATAGGTTATGAGGGTCAACTATATCTTAAAAACAGCTCAGTATTATGCATTGGTGCCGGTGGGCTTGGGTCTTCCGTTTTGCTTTATTTAGCTGCAGCAGGAATTGGAAGAATTGGAATAGTTGATAACGATCAAGTTGAAAAGTCTAATCTCCAGAGACAAATAATTCATGAAACAAATACTATTGGTAATCTTAAAATTGATTCTGCTCGAGAAAGAATAAAAAAATTCAATCCTAATTGTGAAATATTAACCTTTTCAAAGAGAATTAATCCCAAAAATGCTCTTGAATTAATAGAGGAGTTTGATGTTATTTGTGATTGCTCGGACAACTTTGGCACAAGATATTTAATAAATGATTCATGCCTGATATTAAATAAACCCTTAGTCTTTGGAAGTGTACAAGGCTTTGAAGGGCAAGTGAGTGTTTTTAATTTACATAAAAATAGTCCTAATTTAAGAGACTTACTTCCAGAATCACCTTCAAAAAATGCTGCCCCTAGTTGTGCAGAATACGGGGTTGTGGGCGTTTCAACAGGTTTAATAGGAATTCTTCAGGTTAATGAAATTATCAAAATCATTTTGAAAAAAGGTGAAATTTTAGATGGGAAGATTTTAATTTTTGATCTATTGAATATGAATATGAAAAAATTACATCTAAAAAGTGATCAGTTAAATAAACGAATAAAAAATCTGTCTCAGTTTGAGAGCTTTTATAATAGTGATGAATATTGTGAGAAAAAAGATAAATTAAACAATATTAGTGCTAATGACTTTAATAGTTTATACAAAGCAAAACCTAACAAAATTCTTTTAATTGATGTTAGAGAAAATGAAGAAATTTCTAAATCTGCAATAGAGGGATCTATCTCAATTCCCTTAAGTCAATTGAACCAAGAATCTGACTTACAATTTATTCAAAAAGAAAGTTTAAATAAAGAGGTTTTCACTATATGTAAATCGGGGAAACGTTCCGAAAAAGCTTCAAGAATCTTGTCTAAATTCAAAATTCAGTCAAGATCTATTGAAGGCGGCTTTGAAAAGATGAAAAAAATATTGTGCAATTAATTTTTTAAGAATAAGTTAGAAATCTACACCTCTTTTCAAATCAACTCCAACATTTGCATAATGCTTATGACAAACCATTTCAGAGTAAACATCAGCTAGTTCAAAATATGAAGGTTCATTTTTGCACCTACCAGTAATTACCACCTCTGTATCTGCTGGTTTTTTTAAGAGCGTTTGATGTATCGATTCCACAGGTAATAACTCTAAATCAACAGTTGGATTCAATTCATCTAAAATGATTGTTTTATACAAGCCAGACAAAATAGCAGCTTTAGCAATTTCCCATGCTCTTTCAGCTTCAACATAATCAATTGGTTGTTGCTGACCTCTCCATACGATGTCATCTCTGCCTGAACGCAAATGATCTACTAAATGAGGATAACTCTCTCTCAAAGCTTCTATGGCAGCATCTTCGGTATATCCATTTCCACCTTTTAACCATTGTAAAATTAAAACTCTATGACTTTTATCTTGAGATATTCCTTTACCTATAGCTTGAAGAGCCTTACCGAGTGCACTTGTGGATTTACCCTTTCCTTCACCTGTATAAATCTCAATTCCACCACTAGAACTACTATGTTTTTTTAGTTCTGATATGTCTCCTGTAAAACGTGGTCTCATTTCTGAATGGAGTTGAGATATTCTAACCAAAGAGGGCGGGGCTGCCCTTCCAGTAATAATTATTTCTAATCCATCTGGACGATTTTGAAGAGAATCAACTACTTCATTGATATCAAGCATTCCTAAATCAAGGACTGGATTTAACTCATCCAATACAACTACAGAATAAAGAGAACTAGCAATTGCTCCTTTAGCAATATTCCAACCTCTTTCGGCCTCACCAACATCAAACTTTGTAACTTGGTCAGCAGTAAAGAATTCAGATCTTCCTGTCCTTACATGGTCAATTAAATGTGGAAAGCCTCTTTGTAAAGCCTCTATAGCTGAATCCTCATCATAGGGCCTCTCAGGGCCTTTTAAAAATCTTAGAAGTAAAACTCTTGACTGTCTTTTTTCGCATATTCCTAATCCTATTGTCCTGAGAACTACACCCAATGCAGCCTGGCTTTTCCCCTTACCCTCTCCATCATAAATATGTAATTGACCTTTTGATCTCTCTTGACTGTCACTTGCTGTGACAATTCCAATTCCTCTATTTCTAGTCGTATTCGTCAATTGAACAAAATTAATAAATTTAATCTAAGATATAGATAAGAATATTATTAAAGATTTAATAATAAATTCAACCTATTCATAGGTAATTTGAATTTTAAAGTAATCAGCATGTTCAATCAACAAGAAATTCTCTCTGATGAACAAAGTGAAAAGCTTTATACAATTAGAAGATACATTAAGAATCTTGATAGTGCTTGTATTGCTTATTCCGGAGGAGTTGATAGTTCATTAGTGGCATCATTAGCATTCGAGCAGTTAGGTAGCAAAGCAATTGCTATAACTGGTATTTCTCCTGCATTAGCCAATAGTCTCCGTGAAGAAGCAAGAAGGCAAGCAAAATGGATTGGAGTAAAGCATTTAGAAATTAAAACATCAGAATTAGACCAATCAAGTTACAGTAAAAATCCTAAGGATAGGTGCTTTGCGTGCAAAAAAGAGCTCCACAAACATACAACCTACCTCTCTAAAAAACTTAATTACAAGATTGTTTTAGATGGAGTCAATCTGGATGATCTTAAAGATTACAGACCAGGTATACAAGCCTCAAAACAAGCAGGAGTTATCTCCCCCCTTGCAAAATTTAAAGTTTCAAAACAAGACATTAGAGATATATCAAGAGCGTTGGGTTTCCCTTGGTGGGATAAACCTGCTCAACCTTGCTTATCATCAAGATTTCCTTATGGCCATGAAATAACAAGTGAAAGGCTAAAAATGGTTGAGAAAGCAGAAGAATATCTTAAAGAATGTGGATTATCGGAGGTTAGAGTTAGATGCCAGGGCTCAACTGCAAGAATAGAAATTCCGCAAGATGAATTAGAGCATTTTTTTAAAAAATACAATTTTAGTGAGTTAGTTCAATATTTTTCTAAGTTAGGATTTAGTTGCACAAGTTTAGATCTTGAGGGACTAGTAAGTGGAAAATTAAATAGGTAAATATTGTCAAACAACCGTTCTGATCTGTTTAGAGACTGCTGAAGGTGGATTTCGCGCAATAACACGCAAAGTATGTTCTTTAGCCAACAAAGATTCAATTAAATATTGACTAGCAAGTTCGGGCATCATATTTTGACCACATGTAAAAATATCCACTGCCGAATAATTAGATTCAGGCCAAGTATGTATTGAAATATGAGATTCTGCCAGTAATGCAATTGCTGTAACCCCCTGAGGCTCAAATTTATTACTTATCAAATTCAAAACTGTTGCATTTGCCAATTTAGCAGCTCTATTTAAAATACAGCGCAAAAAGGATTCGTCATTTAATTTTTCGCGATCGCATCTATAAAGTTCCAACAAAAGATGTTTACTTTGATGACTTAATTCTTGCTGATCACTTAACGAGCTTGAAATTTGATTTTTTTTGTAGATTTCCATTTAAGAAATTTATATGAAATTAAGATTAGCTAAAAATCATGCCTTTTTTAAAATTATAAGTGAATCATTTGTGACGACCCTAAGAAAGACTGATTAAATTTATCTAAATGTGTCGCACTTATAAAACATTGACTATCTTTACCAACAGAATTTAATAATAAATTTTGCCTGGTTAAATCTAATTCCGCCAAGACATCATCCAATATAAGTATTGGAGGAGCATTTAATGTTTTAGTTAATAAATCGAGTTCAGCCATCTTTAAAGCCAAGATAAAAGTCCTTTGCTGTCCTGAGGAACCATATTTTCTAACTGAAACATTATTGATTAGAAACTCAACATCATCACGATGAGGGCCAAAATTACATTTACCAGTCAATGCTTCTATTGAACGCTGATTTAAGAGCTGTTCTGCTATTTTTTTACTAATAACTTCTTCTTCTTCTTCTTCTGGACTTATATTTTGTATCCCCGAAAGATAATTTATGTCTATTTGCTCTTGAGATTTACTTAAATGATTATGCCAATATTCAACATATGGTTTTATTTTTAATAAAGCTCTTCTTCTGCGCCTAAAAATTCTTGTACTTATTATTGACATTTGGATATCAAAGCTTTCAACAATATCTGTGGATTGGGTTTTTAAGAAACTTTCCGACCGCCAAAAATGACTTCTTTGTTTTAAAAGCCTGTTAAATCTACTTATCAGGTCTATATATACTGGTTCAAGCTGAGATACAACTTTATCAATCCATGTTCTTCGATAACTGGGTTCACTTCTAACAATATCTATATCATTAGAGCAGAAACATACACTCCGAATATAATTCTTTATTTCACTTTGTTTTTTCAAGATTGATTCATTAACATAAATTCTTTTAGGCCCTTTTCGGAATAAATTCAACTTTAAATCGTCTTTAAAATTTATCTGTCCTTTAACTACAGCCATATCACTATCGTTCTCTATTAAGTCTTTATCGCTTAGTGCTCTATTAGATTTTAATTGACTTAAAAATTCAACCGATTCAAGTAAATTTGACTTGCCAATTCCATTGCAACCAAGAACAATTGCTCTTTGCTCTTTTAGATCAATTTCAAAACTTTTATGGTTCCGAAAATTTTTAATTTTTAATTTATTTAAAAAAATTTTTTTTGTGCATTCATTAATTAAATTAGCTAAGTTTAAAATATTTAGATTTTCTTTAAAGAAATTGAAAAATTAAAGGGCATGTAGCTCAGTTGGATAGAGCATCAGATTCCGGTTCTGAGAGTCGGGGGTTCGAATCCCTCCATGCTCGTAAAGTTATTTTTAAAGTTTATATCCCATTACTCTTATTCCATTTGGATCTAGTATGAATCCATTTTCCTCTAAACTTATAAAAGAAGATACTGGAGCCTGTACAGAAATACTGCATCCTGGCATTTCTCTATTTATTTTCTCAAGAGTTACTTGAAGCAATATTGAATAATAAAGTTGCTGATTATTGCCTGGCAATGCACTTAAATTCCACAAGTTAGCATTCAATCCCTTGTCGGACGTAACCCTTACAAAGCCATATAATTTATTTTTCAATTCATTCTGTATTGTAAAAAAGAAATTACTTTTATGAATAGCCTCAGAAAGAGGTTTTATTGGAAATGTCTCACAACCACAATTCGCTAAAAGTTTGTTAACTTCTTTAGCTAGTGGGATTTGAGAAGAGTTAACAAAATAACCTTCTGGGAGAACAAGTTTTTTTTTAGAAAAATATTGCAATTATCAACCTGTATTTCTCATGCCAGCTGCTATCCCATTAATAGTTAAAAGTGCTCCCCTCAATAATTCACTTCTGCTGTAAGCTCTTCTAGATTCATCTTTATCCATAACAAATTCGCTTATTGGGGGTTGTCTTGTCTGGTCTCTTAATCTTCTTAGAAGTGAAACTTGCAAAAAACCTAGTGGAATAATTGTCTTATTTCTCAAGCTTACTGATGATTTCAAGTCTCTATCAGATTCTAAGAGCTTATTTTTACCAGTAATTTCAAGTATTAAGGATTTTGTAAGATTATATTCTTTAGAAATTACTTCAAAAATATCATCAAAAGAATGCTTATTTTCTTTACTACCAAGAGTATCAACATAATATCTAGCAACTTCCAAATCCACCTTAGATAATGTCATTTCTACCTTAGATATGAGCATCCTAAAAAATGGCCATCTTTGATGCAGAACTCTTAATAATTCAATTTGTTGAGGATCAGAATTTAATTCAGATGACAATGCAGTGCCAACTCCAAACCAACTTGGCAAAAGAAATCTACTTTGTGTCCAACCAAATACCCATGGAATAGCTCTTAAACTTGATAAATCCTTTGCACCTTTTTTTCTTCTAGCAGGCCTACTAGATATCTGTAATTTACTTATTTCTTCTATTGGAGTTACCTCTTGAAAGAAATTTAACAAATCAGGATTCTCATGTACTAATTTTCTGTAATGAGACCTTGATGTTTCTGCCAACCTAGACATTAATTGATTCCATTCTGGAGTAGCGTCAAGTCTATTATTGACCAAACTATTTTGAATTACCGCTGTAGTAACAGTCTCAAGATTGTACAAAGCTAGTTCAGGAAGGCTATATTTAGAAGCTAAAACTTCACCCTGTTCTGTTATTTTTATTCGCCCTTTTAAAGTGCCGCTTGGTTGAGCCAATATTGCCTGATAGGCTGGTCCTCCTCCTCTTCCTACAGAACCACCTCTTCCATGAAAAAGTCTTAGCAATATGTTATTTCTACTTGAGAGATTTTGAAGAGCTATTTGGGCTCTATGAATTTCCCAGTTACTAGAAACAAACCCCGAATCTTTATTGCTATCAGAATATCCAAGCATTAATTCTTGGAGAGGTTTAAAAGATTCTCCTACTTTTGGCAATAACGATCTATAGAAATCTAATTTAAACAACTTTTCCATTACTTCTGGCGCTCTTTTAAGGTCTTCCACAGTTTCAAAAAGAGGAACAACTAATAATTTTGACTTTTGTGAATTTTGATCAAAGAGTCCCATTTCTTTGGCCAGTAAGAGGACTTCAAGCAAATCAGATGCACTATGACTCATTGAAATTACATAAGAATGGCAAATACGACTTCCAAATTCTTGCTGTAGTCTCTTGACCATTTTAAAAACTGAAAAGGTTTCTTCTGTAGTTTTTGTCCAGTTAACGTCAGATGGAATTAAAGGCCTTTTTGTATTTAATTCCTCTATAAGCCATTTAATTTTCTCTTCTTCAGACATTTGGTCATATTGAACAGATAAATCAAGATGATTTGTAAGCTCTTGTATAGCGTCACTATGCCTTGTACTCTCTTGACGAATATCTAAACTTGCTAAAGAAAATCCAAAAATATGAACTTGAGTAAGTAAGTTGTTTACAGATTCACAAGTTAAATCTGTACTAATCAAGCTATTTTTAATTAGTTCGAGATCATAAGTAAATTCGTTTACTGACTTGTAATATAAGTTTTCAACTTTATCTAGATTTTTGTTATCTATTTCTCCTTCTAAAGCAAATTTCCATCCACTATCAGCTAGCAAATTATTTCTTTCTTGTGTTAATCTCAATTTTTCTAAAATATAACTTAATTTCAATCTGTAGGGTTCTGACCTATACCTTGTAGCTCTAGCTTCATATATTTCAGGGAACTTAACCCTATCAGTTTCGAGTGACTCTAATAGAGAGGAACTGACTTGACTCCATTGCATCGAGACACTTAATTGATCTCTAAGATTAGATGTCGCAATAATATATCTTTCCAACATCAACTGTCTTTGGTAGCAAGCAGTTCTCCATGTTATCTCAGGAGTTACCGATGGATTACCGTCCCTATCAGAGCCTACCCAAGAACCGAAGTTACAAAAAGATTCAGAGGGCATCTGAACATCTGGATAATTTTCGGTCAGTGCTTCAGCGATCCTACCCCGCAATTGAGGCATCGCATTAAATAAAACTTGCTGAAAATAATGTAAGGCATAATCAACCTCGTCTAAAACTGAAGGTTTAAATTGATGCAATTCATCTGTTCTCCACCAAAGTCTTACTTCCTCTTTTAATTGAGTTTTTAGAGAAATTTTTTCTTCTTTTGTTAGAAATTGCTCAATCTGTATTTTTTTTAGCAAATTTGCTACTCTTGTTTGCTTATGTCGAATCGTATGTCTTACGATCTCGGTCGGATGTGCAGTAAAAACTAAACGAATATCCATTTCTTGCAATAACTCCTCTAATTTTCCTGGTGGTACATTTAATTTCCTCAGCCTGTAAAATAATTCTCTAAAAGTTACCGGAGCATTTTGCCTAGCTAATGCTGGAGCAAAAGGATCAAGATTGTCGGGCGATTTTTGAACATCCTTATTGGTAAAGCTTTGAATATATCTATCTTCCTCAACTCTTTGTTCCAAAATATTCACGAGTTGAAAATACAATGAAAACGCTCTTGCTGCTGCTATGGATTCTGCTAAATCCATAGAATTTACAATATCAACTATTTCATTTTTAAAAGTTTTTGAACTATCGCCATCAATTTGTTTTGAATAACTTAATTCTTTAAGTTGTATCAATCTTTCTGCTTGATCGTCTGGGCATTCTTCTCTGAGCACAGATTCC
>CACFEJ010000006.1 GCA_902565305.1 uncultured Prochlorococcus sp. | reverse complement strand
AGATATCAACTTTATTTCATTGTCCTTAAATTCACTAATTAGAAGTTTATGTAAGATTCTTTTTTTATTGTCGTCGTCACATAATTTAATCACTTGACTAAATGTCAAATTGCCATCTTCATTAAGCTCTACATCATTATCAATAAATTCTGAATATTTGATAATTTCATTAGCATAAACGTAATCTATTCCATTTGAAATATATCCTGCACTTTTTAAGCCATATTGATTTGAATGTTTGGACCATATTAAATTAGCCTCATATAGTATTGGTGAAAGGAAAGTTTGGCAATCTTCTTTATTTAATGATTCAAAATATCCTTTTGAATATTCAGCAGGATTATGAATAAAAAATTCTTCTAGTCCTTCAATCTTATTAAGTGGCGCAGGTATTTCCACCTTACCCTCCAAAAGGTGGTTTTCTCTAAATGAACATGAAATTTCTAGTATTTTATCTAAATCGTCGACATATTCCTTTATAGGTTTTAATACCCGAGAGGTTATTCTTGATTTGCTTTTTCTAGATAGAAGTGCGTCAGTATGATCACTTCCAACAATAAGAGTGCATTTTACTAAAGTAAGATGGAATGACCAATCAATTATTTCATTATTACTATTTAAATTGACACAGAGGCTTATTGCTTCATTTTTTTCACCAAATTTAAATTCAGAATCATTTCTTATGGCTTCACCAAGGTAGTTTTGCCAATCATTTAATAAGGGTAATGATTCAAAGCCTTTGAATAATATTTCTAGAGATTTTTTACTATTTAGATCTACTCTTTCAGCAAGATTATTTGTATGTATCCATAATTTAGTATTTTTATTTTTTCCCTGCTCTATTTGAATCATTGGGAGCATTGGAGAATTATTAGAATTCCAACTCTTGAATAAATAAGAGTTTTTATCTGTAAGGTCTATCCTCTCCCTTTGTTCTATTTTTTTTGATTCAATATGATTTAATTCGTAAGATTTAACGATATTGCTTTTAGATAGAACAAAGTCTGTATCATATTCTTCATTATTGTTTAGTTTTAGTTCTTGTATAACATGACCTAGTCCTTCTTCTTGTCCTATGGGGAATCTATCAATCTCAACTTTTACTATATTTTTAACGTCTGGATTGAAAGTGTAGTTTTTATTCTCTTTTGGAAGTTTAATTTTAGAAAGGATCCTATCGTCTATTGGGATTGCATATACATCATTGTTTATTATTTCTACTTTAGAAAGAAGTATTTGATTTGATCTTTCGAGAATACAATCAACTATTCCTTCAGGTGATCTTCTTCTATATCCCTCTTTTATTATCCTTACTAAAACTTTATCTCCATTCCATGCATAGTTAAGTAGATTTTCTCTAACGTAGATATCTTCTTTGTCTTTTCCTCTTACAGCAAAGCAATAGCCTTTACTACTACATCTTATTTTGGCGACAAGATGATCACCATCTTTTATGCAAGTATATTCATCATTTTCATTTTTATTAATTATTTCAAGTTTTTCTAAAGCTGTTAAAGCAATATTTAATTTATCCTTATCAGATTTCTTTGTTATTTTTAATAATCTGCATAATTTTTTATATTCTAACCCTTCTGACTGATTAAGATTATCAATTATGGAAGATGATGTGAACATGATCTAAATGAAATTATAAATTAATTTAGAGGTATACACTTCATTATTACACCTTATTATCCAAGCTTAAAACTAATTATTTTCTTTCTCCTCTTTTTCTTCTTTTTCGATGGAGAAAGAGTTGATAAAAAGCTTTATACCAATGATAAAAAATGTAATGGAGGCTATTGACTTAAGAACTACTTCAGGTAAAAAACTTGAAATAGAACCACCTGTTAAAGCTCCTAGTAAACTTGCAAAAACAAGTGCTGAAGAAGATCCTAGAAAAACTGCAAATGGTTTATTTGAAGTGCCACTTATGGTTAAAGTAGCTAGTTGAGTTTTGTCTCCTAATTCAGCTATGAAAACGGTTAGAAATGTTGATAGCAATAAACTTAAAACCATTTATAAATAATTTTTGAATGTTTCATAAGCTAAAAATATACTTATCAATATCATTAAAGTACCAGTAGATAAAGCAAATTTGCTAGGAGATATTTTTTTTGATACCCATTTACCAATAAGAACTCCCACTATACTAGAGCTTATTAATGCTAGAGAACTTCCAAGAAAAACAACTATTGGCCTGCCCGATTCAGCAGAAAGCATTAATGTGGCTATCTGAGTTTTATCGCCAAGTTCAGCAATAAAAATTGTTGTAAAAGTCGTTATAAATATGGAAAAAAAACTTTTTTCTAGATTGTTTTCTTTTTTTTCTAATTTACTATTCATTTTCTTGAAACAGCAATTCTAAAAGTTTTCATCTCTTTACTTTGGTATCCATAATTTGATGAAATATGTTGTTTGCAGCAATCTATTAAAAATTTATCACCAGATTTCAAATATCCTTTAAATGAAGTTGAAAATTCACTTACCCGGCAAAAATGCGGTCTGGTTTCATAAATTAAGCATTTTTTATTTTCTCTGTCCAGGTTTTTACACCAACCGTCTTTTGCCGTCATCGAATTTATCAAAGCTATATCTTCTTTGCTAAGTTTGTTAGCCATATCGCTTCTTTCGTTCAAGTCGAATTTACAACAAGCTCCGCAATTTTCTATACATGTCCATGATTTCATAATTTAATTCAATCTTGTAACGTATCAGTACAGTTTGGTCATTTATTTGTAAAAATAGTATCACAAAATATATTAATTAATCATGGCAACACTTATTCCTTTGGCTGTAGTTGCGTTAGCAGGACCAGCAATAATAGCTCTTGTATTTTACCGTAAATAAAGGAAATTCTTATTGGTGACCTATCTTGAGGGTGTTTATTGGGATTTAGATGGTACGATCGCAAATACTGAATTAGAGGCCCATTTACCTGCTTTTAACAATGCTTTTAATGACCTTTGTATTGATTGGAATTGGGATACAAATACATATATAAAACTTCTGAAGATAAATGGGGGCAAAAATAGGATTGCTTATTACGCTAAATCTAGTAATGAAAATTTCTCAGAAGATTTAATTCTTAAAATACATGAAACAAAGCAGTTTCATTATTTAGAAATTATAAAAAAAAATTGCGTTAGTTTAAAAACTGGCGTTTTTAGATTAATAAATGAATTACATAGAAAAAAAGTAAGACAATTTATAGTTACTTCAAGTTCAAGAATTCAAGTCAATCTACTTGTTGATTATCTTTTTAATGGCTTTAACCCTTTTGAGTTCATTATTTCAAGCGAAGATGTTGAATTAAAGAAACCAAATCCATTGCCATATTTAAAGGCAATCCAATTAAGTGGTATAAACAAAAACAACTCAATTGTTTTTGAAGACTCAAATCCAGGATTGAAATCTTCCTTGGCAGCAAACTTGCCAACAATTTTTGTCCCTTCAAATATCCCAACTGTTCTTGAGGAAAATATTAAATTAGATTGTATTTTAGACAGTCTTGGTGATCAGAATAATGTGGCAAATGTAATTAAAGGCCCTAAACTAAAAAAATCATATGTTGACTATAACTTTCTGAGTGATTATTTAATGTCTTTTAGTAATGCAAAAAACTAATTTTTCAAGAATTACCAACCAGTTAAATAATTTATTTTTTGGTTTTCTAAGTGATACATGGAGAACAAAATCTATTGGTCTAATTTCTGTTTTGACAGGTTATTTTTTGTTCGCAAATTTTATTACAAAATTTATATCTGAAGGTAAAAATGAGTTAATAATGGTCCCAATAATTATCATTTTTATTGAAATCATTATAAGAATTAAACCTGCCTCAAGTTCAAAATTTTATTATCTATGGACCGTAGTTGATAAATTAAGAATTGGTGCAATTTATGCCATTATACTTGAAGCATTTAAATTAGGGTCTTAAAAGCTACTCCTCTTCTTCTTCTTCAATAGGATAAACAAATCCTTGAGCTTTCCCAGTTAAAACTGATTTACCTAAAGACATAGCTTTTTGAGCTGCTATCGCTGCTTTACCTTTCCAAACAGCGTGCCTTTGGTTCCTTTTGCTCTTTGATTTTTTCTTCTTTGGTACAGCCATTCTGTTTCTTTATCTCTATATAATAATATAACCTTTAGCTGGTTATCTCCAAAACTTATGAGTATATTTTGTTTATATACGTCAATTTTTTAAATAAGCATATATGCTTTATTAATCACTTATTAAAGATTAGTGTTTAGATCAAAATTCTCATATTCAGATTCTAAATCAAGTTATTCGGATCTTCTAGAAGATATAGAGACGGGAAAAATAGAATCAATATTTTTCTACCCAAGGCAGAGAGAAATTGATGTTCTCTATAAAAATGGCGATAAATTTAAAATACCTATCCTTTACAACGATCAATTAATCCTTGAAAAGGCTACTGAAAATAAGGTAGATCTAACTATTAACAATAGTAGAAAAGAAGCCTCAGCTGCAAATTCATTTGCTTCAATAAGCATTTTCCTGATTTTCATATTAGCTATAGTCTTAATCTTGAGGAGTACATCAAAATTGGCTTCAAGAGCTTTTGGTTTTACCAAAAATCAAGCTAAATTTGTAACTATTGATGATGTAGAAACGAGATTCGATGATGTAGCTGGCGTCCCTGAAGCCGCTGAGGAATTAAAAGAGGTAATAACATTTTTGAAAGAACCAAAGAAATTTGAAAATCTTGGAGCAAAAGTTCCTAAGGGAGTTCTTCTAATAGGCCCACCAGGAACAGGTAAAACATTATTAGCTAAAGCAATTGCTGGTGAATCAGGAGTGCCTTTTCTCTCAATATCGGCATCAGAGTTTGTAGAACTTTTTGTTGGTGTTGGAGCAAGCCGAGTTCGTGATCTGTTCTCTAAGGCTAAGGAAAAATCTCCTTGTATAATATTTATTGATGAAATTGATTCCATTGGTAGACAAAGAGGGTCTGGGATCGGAGGTGGAAATGATGAAAGAGAACAAACCCTTAATCAGCTTCTAACTGAATTAGATGGTTTTGCTGATAATTCTGGGATTATTGTTTTAGCAGCAACAAATAGACCAGATATTTTGGATGCAGCATTATTAAGACCAGGTAGATTTGATAGGAAAATTGAAGTAATGCTTCCAGATTTAGATGGAAGAAAAAAAATCCTTTCAGTTCACTCACTTTCAAAACCACTTTCAAGCGAAGTTGACTTAGGATATTGGGCTTCTAGAACAGTTGGATTTTCGGGTGCAGATCTTGCAAACTTGATGAACGAGAGTGCTATTCACTGTGCAAGAGACGAATCTAAATTAATCAATGATCTTCATATAGAAAATGCTCTTGATAAAATTACCATTGGCCTGAGAAGCTCATTAATAACTTCTCCTAATATGAAAAAAATTATTGCTTATAACGAAGTAGGTAGAGCAATTGTCTCTGCTGTGAGAAATGGAATTGAATCAGTTGATAAAATTACGATTTTACCTAGATCTGGATCTATAGGAGGATATACAAAAATATGCCCTGACGAAGATGTAATTTCTAGTGGATTGATTTCAAAAAAATTATTATTGTCAAAAATTGAAATTGCTCTAGCTGGAAGAGCAGCAGAAACGATAGTTTTTGGTGAAGGTGAAATTACACAATGCTCCATAAATGATATCTCTTATGCGACAAATATCGTAAGGGAAATGGTTACAAAATATGGATTTTCAATTATTGGTCCAATTTCAATTGATTCTGATAATAATGAAATGTATTTAGGAGATGGATTATTTAGAAGAAAGCCTCTCATAGCTGAAAATACCAGTTCTAGAATAGATAATGAAATCATAAATATTTCTAAAATTTCATTAAATAATTCAATAAAAATATTGAGAAAAAATAGGGTCTTATTAGATAAATTAGTTGATATACTTTTAAATCAAGAAACTATAGATAAAAAAGTTTTTAAATTTACAACTTCTAAATTGTTGAAAGTTTGATTTAATTGAATTAAATTAAAAAAAATATTTTCTTGATAATTAAAAACAATACAACGAAGCTATTAGTTACATTTTCATTTTTACTTATTCTTCCATTTGTACAAAAACAGTGGTTTAATTTGTATTCACTCAATATTAATGATATTTCCTTTTATTCAATCCTTTACTATTTGAGCGGAGCAATATGTCCATCATTGGTGTATGTAAACTCTTTAAAAAACTATACATACTATAATTTTACTAAGGATAAAATCCATAGTATTAAAATAATTAAAGGAAAAAGATTATTATTCTTAGTAGCAATAAATTTATTATTTCTTTCTTACTTAATAGCTGATTATATATATATAAATTTTGATCTTTTATTTAATTTATTTTTTGAAGGAATTAATGTACCAAATCCCGATATTCCACAGTTAAGTTTGTTCATATTTTTAATTTCTATCCTTTTAATTTTTAAGAAATCTAGGTTTTTGGTAAAAAAAATAATATTGGTAAATTTTATTTTGATTTCTCTCTATCTTTGGCATCTTCAAATTAATAATATTAGTGTTGATGATCAGTTTCATATTTATAGATATTTTGGTTTAAATGACCTAAATATAATTAATCTTTTTATCCTAGTCGCCATAGAAATTTCTTTTTATACGTGGTCTTTTTTATCATTTAAAACTAATTTGAGCGATTGGATCGTGCCTAAACCTCAAAAAGGGGATATTATCCCCTTTTTGAATATATTTATTTTTTATTTCTTTATTATTATTTACTACTCAATACTTACTTAAAGTTTCTGAATCTTCTATAGCGCAGAAAAATATTCCTTACTACCTTTGGGGTCCTCTAACATAGTTTTCTCACCAGGGGTCCAGTTTGCTGGACATACTTCATCGGGGTTTGCCGCAACGTATTGATAACCTTGAAGAATCCTGAGCGTTTCATCAACATTTCTACCTACAGGAGCCTTGTTAACAGTTGTATGCATAACTACTCCTTCTGGATTGATAAGAAATAAACCTCTATCAGCCTCCCCATCATCATTTAGAACATTGTACGCCTGGCAAATTTCTCTTTTTAAGTCAGAAACTAACGGATAGTTAATATCACCTATACCACCTTCATTTCTTGGGGTTTGTATCCAAGCCAAATGACAGTGTTTGCTATCAACTGATACTCCAAGTATTTCTGTATTAAGTGCCGAGAAATCATGGTATCTATCACTAAATGCAGTGATTTCAGTTGGACATACAAATGTAAAATCTAGTGGGTAAAAGAATAGAACAACCCATTTACCTCTTAGACCTGAAAGTGTAATTTCCTTAAACTCTTGATCATATACTGCTGTAGCACTAAAGTCTGGTGCTTCTTGGCCAACTCTTAAGCTCATGAAAAATTTGTCCTTATTAGAATTATGTATGGTCTGAATGACCGTAATGAGTATTATAATTTTATTGATAATGAATTAGCAAGTTTTTTTTTTAATTCAATGAAATGGCACTATTCTTTTACTAGGAAATTTACAATTTTGAATCACAATAAACTTTTAAAAAATCTCAAAAAGGAGTTAATTAAATATCCCATTAATAGACTTGACAATAAAAATTCGAATTAAAAGAAATTTTATTTTATTTAAGATTCCTTAAAATTTAATTCTTTATAATTAGAAATATTCTTTTTAATATTTTTTTTGATTATGGCTAAATATATTGAAAGACTAAAGGAAAAAGTTAAAATAAAAAAATTTGATTCTAATCAGCCAATGGGAGCTTGGATATTCGTTGTAATTTTGAATATAGTTGGATTTGCGGGTTATTTTTACTTAAAGGTTAATCATATACAACTAGGTAGTTAATAACCTATCTTATTTCCTTCTTAATTGAGCGACAAAAATTTGCTAGTCTTTCATTTCTCGTTAAGTCAGGTAAAGTCCAAATTGATTCTGCCTCAGGTAATGGATCTTTGCTCCATTCTTTGAATTCTTCCATTATCGAAGCATTATTTAATTTTGATGTATACTGTTTTCGTTTTTTTAAATATTTTCTTATCACTGTAAGATTTGCCTCAATATATTCCCTCATAAAAAAATACTTAGTCTTATATTAATTTATCATCTAGCAAGTTTTACTTTAAAGAAAAGATTAATTAGACATTTTGAACTGCTTGAAAAAGTCCAAACGAATAACCTCCTATTAGAATCCAGCCAAGTACGCTTGATATTATTGTAGATCTTCTATTATGTCTCCTTAAAGCTGATTCAATCATTTCATTAACTTCATCTCTATTAAGGTATTCCTTCTTGGAGTTTTTTTTCATTTTTTTTTTTTTTTTTACAATAAACGAATTTATAAGAAAGTGAGCATAAGATGTTTCTTATAAGTAAGAGGTTGATTTTTGATGATTTTATAAATATTATTTAAATTAAGCAAAAATATATAATGAAATTTTAAGATAAATTCTTTAAATTACAAGATAAAGTATTTGAATTGAATGATCATAGTTTTTTTATACAAACAATGAATATTAATGATAAATCTGTTTTAGAAATGCTTAATAAACTTATTGTTATTAATAGGCTAAATAAAAGTCAAATTCTTCAAATGGTGAATTTAGTTTCAATATCAAATGATATCAATGATTTAAGTGATAACTTGAAATGGGAATGTTCTAAATCATTTCATCAAAAAATTTAAAATAGATAAACTCATTGTTTGATAATTATTAATTCTTGAAATTTAAATAAGATATACTTAATAGTTAATTGAATTAATTAAGAGTTTTATAAATAATTTATATAAGCTATTCAAATTAATTTTTTATAGTAATTATTCTTATAAGAAACTTGCTCTTGATTACTATAATTAAGTGTTGTTTTCTTATTCTTGCTAAATGATTTCATTAATAATGTAGAAGCTATGAGTATTATTAGTATTATTAGTAAATCCCCAACAGTAACCCCTCTCTCCTTTAGATTCATGATAAAAAATATATTTTGTTTAAATATAGCCTTTATTATTTAATTAACTAATATTTTTTACAAACGTGCTAAAAACACATATGAAGGAAATATAAAAAGAATATAAAAATATTGAGACTATAACCTTTAAAATCATATAAAAAAAATAGATGAATCCACTATATGGAAGCCAAAAAAAAAATAAGTAGTTCTAACACTCCTTATTTTTTCTCTAAAGAGATGATTATCACAAAAAAGTCACTTATCGAAAATCAACTCAAATTTACTTATCAAAAACAGTTAATCTCAGATCTAGATAATAAGCACAAGGAATGGTCAAAATCGATTAAAAGTAAATTTTAAAAGCTTTCGTTGATTATATTTAAAAGTTTATTTCTTTTAATTGTATTTTTTTCTTCCCAATTAAGTGTTACTTCATCATTAATGATAGGTTTTGCTTCATAAGCTAGATACCAAAGAATAAATCCGACAGGAAAAAATAAAATATGCATGGCAAAATTAGTTGACTTAAATCAAATATAGTGCAACACTTATAATGTGCAAGTGTGACACTATTTTTCTTAATTATGCCCTCTCCGAGGAAAAGAATTGGTTTTTTGCCAAGTGAAGAAGTTCATGAAATTATTGAAAAATTGTGCACAGCTTATGAGTTTAGTCAGTCAAAAGTCACAGGTTTATTGGTTGAGGAGGCGTTGAGGTCTCGAGGAGTGTTAAATGAATCTTATGTTCAAAATCAAAATGAAAAAGACGATTTTATAAACTTTTCTTTTGATAAAGACACATTTCCAGAAAATAATAAATCTCTACTTAATGGAGACGAATATGCAGTTAATAAAACAGTATTATCTGAAAATATCAAAATAATGCATGAATTTATTGAGTTTAAGTATTTCAAGAAAGTTATGAAGCGAAATAACAACATTATTGAATAAATAGTGTCACACTATTAATGTTTATATGAGAATACTTTTCAATAGAATTTAGAAATTAAGCAAAGATAAATATTTTTGAATATTTCTAATCAACTTCTTAAAGAGGGATCCAAAATAAATTGAATCTTTAAAAATACAGCGGACTAAATCCTCGTGGAGATATGAACCTTAGCCCGCTTTAAAAAAATAGCAATAAAAAAATATAAATACAACATGTATGTAAATTTACTTTTGATTTAAAATTGGAATATAAAAACTCAAAATATAAATGGCAGTAAGTGAATTAAATGAAGATACACAGGATCAAATATGTGATCTTCTTGAAAATCTTCAGCAAATAGAGAAACTTAAAAATAAAGATATACGAATTTTGCTTGATAAGATAGCTAGAAAATATGGAGGAAAAGTAGTAAATAAATGAAGCAACTATTAATCCCACTATTAGTTTTGCTTACTTTACCAAGTGTTATTCTTAGCTCCCACTTAAATAATCAGAGAGAACTTAAAGTCACCTCAGAAAGCACTAGGGAATCAATCGAGTTTGCAAAATACCTTAAAGATAATGGTGTAGTTAAATATTCAGCATATTGGTGTCCTAATTGCCTTTATCAAAGTGAATTATTTGGTAAGCAAGCTTATAGAGAACTTAATGTAGTTGAATGTGCAAGAGATGGCATAAACAGTCAAACTCAATTATGCATTGATAAAAAAATTAAAGGGTTTCCCACATGGGAAATAAATGGAAACCTAATTTTAGGTGTACTTTCATTAAAAGAGTTATCAAAATTGACTGGATTTAAGAATTAAGGAAAATGTAAGATGATTAATGGCTAGATATTAAAGATTATTTCTTGAGTACCTTTCATACATCCACCAGCTGGATAGTTAATTACTTTTTTTGATATTATTCCAATACTCATAGCAACTATTCCAATAACAAATAATGTTCCTGATCTTTTGCTTGAGATGAGATACTTCATTGGGTATTTATTAAGTATTAAATAGTAGGGATCACCAACTTATAACTTTGATTTTTAAAAAAAAATGACAAGTAATCCTATATCTATAATTTTTTAAAATAAGTTTTAGTTATTAGGTATCTTGAAATCCTTAATCAATAAATGCTTATATATTTTTTTTCAGCATTTTAAGTTTGAATTTGACAGTCTTTTTATAATTAAAATGTGACTTTTATTTTTTTATGAAAAATAAGGAATTTAATGTGACTCAAGGAATGGCTTTGTTACTTTTGAAGCCATTAAATTTGCCCGCTAACTACGTCTTAAAACTCATAATTTATATAACTAATCCTAGTAACAATATTGGATACTAATAGTCTTCCCAAACTGGTTTGGTTCTCCTCCAACCTTGAGCGATTAACTTTCTCCATTCATCTCTAGCTTTATCAACTTTAATTTCTTCTCTGGTTGTCATAAGAGGTGGTTCTTTTCCTAAAACACCAAGAATTCTCCCAGAGTCAATAAACATATATTCAAAAAATTTATCTTTATTTTGATTATTCTTTGAAAACCTTTTAACCCTTGAACGATTCGAATTTATAAGCCAAAATTTTTCTGTCAATCTTAGTTATTTTATGTTTTCTCAATTGGAGCCATTGTTAATCCTTTGCTGAATAGTTGCTCATGATATAGTTCTGCCTGTTCAAGATTACCTCTCCATACTTCTGCAGATCCTGTCTTGTCAACTTTGATGGTTAGATCCCATGCCCTTTGTTCACTCATGCTTGGGATTATTGTTAGTAGACAATTTGCGACATGCTGAAAAGTATTAAAATTGTCATCAAGAACTATAACTCTTGCTTCTTGATATTTTGCTTTAGATTTTTTTGGATCTAAGACTGTGCCGAGTGAATTAAACATTATTGTCTTTTATAGTCTAATTAAATTAAAATTTCACCTATGTACTTCAGTTGAAAAGTATTGAAAATGTCTCGAGCGTGACTTGAACACGCGACCTGCGGGCTATGAATCCGCCGCTCTAACCAGCTGAGCTACCGAGACATGGGAATATTGTAAGGCATTGGTTGTATTAATTACCATTTTGAAAATTTATTTGTTTGTGGGCCTCATATATAGCAATTCCGCATGCTACAGAAAGGTTTAGACTTCTAACACCTTTTTGATCATTGTTTCCAGTCTGTATATTAGGCATAAATATTGATATTAAAAAGTCGCTTTTATCAATAATAGAATCGGGTAATCCTGAATCTTCTCTCCCAAATAGCAAAATATCATCTTGCTTAAATTTAAAATCCTTCAAATATAATCCATTTTTTTTACTAAAAGAAATTATTCTTTTTGTTGATTTTGACCCTAAAAATTTTTCAAAATTCTTATACTGATTTAAAGTAACTAGAGGCCAATAGTCTAATCCTGCTCTTTTTAAATATTTATCTTCAAGCTTAAAACCTAAGGGTTCTATTAGATTTAAAGGTAAATTAAACGCAGCACATGATCTGGCAATATTACCAGTATTTTGTGGGATTCTAGGTTCAAAAAGAGCGACTTCCAATTTTAAGTAGGTATTTCAATACTTATTTCATCTATTTTGATTGCTCTGCCGTTTATAGCCAGCCAATTATCTTTTGATATTTTTGTTATTCTCTTTTGAAGTTCGCCGATTCTTTCAATATATGTATTACCAATTTTATATTCAGAGACAAGACTCCAACCTACTTGTTCCCCAACAATAATTGTTAAACTTTTTCTTTTCATTAAGAAACTTATAAGTGAATTCATTTTTGTTGACCATTCATTTTGTTCCTTGCCAATACTTTTCATGACGAATCCGCCAATAGAATCTATTAATAATGGACCTTCTTCATTTCTTAATGTATTTAATAGATCTGTCGTTTCTATTAATTTCCAATCTTTTGGCCTTCTTTTTCTATGTATATTAATTTTATCTTGCCATTCATTATCATCCAAATTGTTTTCAGATAAGGCAACATATGATAAATTTTTTACCTCCTTTGCAAGATGCTCGGCGAATTCACTTTTGCCACTCTTTGTCCCCCCTGTAATAAAAACTATATGAGATGAATATTCAATAATACTTAAATCTTTGGCATTCATAAATTCTCTATTATTTAGAGAAATACCACCATGTTGCTAAAGGAATAATTGTGGCAGCTATTAACAAACCTATAACTATATATGTAGCAGTTGAGCTTTCAGTATCTTTTGATCTCATAGTATTAAAATTTGGATCAACTACAGGGTTATCAATAGATGAGGGCTGACTTTTTTCGTAATTTATAACAGTCTTCTGTTGAGTAATACCAAAATATTTATTTATACTACTAATTTCATTTGCGTATGTAGTCGAGGGGATAAGAATAAAAATTAAGCCAGTAACGATAAGAGAAAGAATATATTTATTAATGTTTAGTTTCATTTTAAGAGGTTTTGATTAATTATATATTAAAAACCATATGTTTGAGTAATTTTAAATGTACTAAAGAATATAATATTTGCATAATTTAATTAGAAATAACATATTTAAAATATGGGATTCAATGGGAAATCATTAATATTAGTCGGTTTAATACTCTTTATTTTTCAAATAGCAAATTTCATTTCAATAGAAACAATCACTCCGGAGCTTGAAAGAGCACAAGTGTTAGCTGCGATAGCTTCATTAATTATTATTTTGATAGGTTTTTTATTTAAACAATTCGAACCATTAGCTGGTGAGAAAGCTGCTTTAAAAGGAGAAAATAAGTTTCTCTTCGATAGAAACATGCCAGATGAAGTTATTGATGAACTTGCATGGGGTTCTCAAGCGATATTAACTTCTACAGCAGCAGCAGCAATATTAATCCACAATAATGGCGTTAATATATTGAGGAGGGGAATAACTTCAAGTAATGATTTTAAGCCTGGGGAAACTTGTCTGAGATCTATAAAAGATATGAAATTAATATCATTAGCAAACACCAAATTTTATCCTGGAAGAGATGAATTTTTTAATTTTTGTGCCGAAATTCCATCCATCTTAGTTGTTCCGATAAATAATAAGGCTTTTATATTGATAGGTGGCTGGAGTGCTAAGTGTTTTACGAAGTCTGATGAAAAATGGATTAAAAACTGGTCCAAAAAAATTAATAATATTTTTTCAAAAAATAACATTTAAAAATAAATTATTGATTTAACTCTTTTATCTTTTGCTTTAAAACTTACTGATTCAGTAGTTAAATTATAGTAAGCATTTTCTGAATTTATTTCATATTTATTTTCGTTATTTTCATCTTTAATTATATATTTTACTGGATTAAAAAATTCAATTATGTTATCTGAACCCAATATGGCTTTTCCTGAATTTAAGATGATATTTTGATTTTCAAATCTTATATTACCCTCTAATAGATAGTTAGTATTTTCTATATTCCAAATGAAATTATCAGCATATAATGTATCCCCATCTTTTTTAAGAATGCTTAATTTAACATTCCCTTTCAATTTCAAGAGTTTATTGTTGTCTGATAATGAAGATTCTTCTGAACTAATAATATATTTAGTTTCTTCCCCATTGAGAATATTAATGATAGGTTTTTTTAATTCGAACTTTAATTCAATATTGTCATAACTTGAATTTGGACTAGTAATTGAATATATTTTTTCTCCACTTTTAGAGAAAATAGTCATATCTAAACTTTCTATGTTTTGTTTAACTTTATTTTTATCAATTACATTTGGGGCGCAAGCCAACATAAATAATGGAAGGCAAATTATTAATCTATAAATGTTGCTCATACTCCAGCTTATTTATGATTGGAGTGGGTTTAGGAAGACTTGAGTGACTTACTAATAATCCCCAACTTAATTGTTGTTTCCAAGGAATTTCTTCATTGTATATTGATCCAAGTTGTTCATTAATTTTTGTAGATAATTTGGGCAATAAAGGCAGTAATAACAATCCTATTATTCGGGTACTTTCTAAAACGTTATAAATAATTTGTTTAACTTGAGGGAAATTATCTTTCTCTTTAATTAACAGCCATGGCTGATTATCATTCAAATACGAATTTGTATTTATTGCTAGGTTAAGTACCTCATTAGCTGCAAGATCTATTTTGTAGTTATCAAAGTTATAAATATAGTTTTCAACAGCAATTTTGGCAGAATTCTCTAATTTATTTTCAATTAAAATTTTTTCATTATTTGGCACTTTATTATCAAACCATTTTCTAGACATAGATGATGTTCTATTTAATAAATTGCCAATTGTATTAGCTAAGTCATTATTGATAATGTCAACAAATCTTTTATCTTGAAAATCTCCATCATTTCCTAGTGATATGTCTTTAATGAGGTACCACCTTACAGGATCATTTCCATATTTTGAAAGCAATAAATCAGGGTCGAGTATATTTCCCAAGCTTTTACCCATTTTTTGCCCCTCTCTTGTAAGAAACCCATGCCCAAAAACCTTTTTAGGAACTTTCATATTGGCAGAAATGAGCATTGCGGGCCAATATACAGCATGGAATCTCAGAATATCTTTACCAATAAAATGAACATCAGCTGGCCATCCTTCATTAATTGATTTCTCCAATGAATTTTCTGTCGCATTAGAACTAATGGCGCTTACATATCCAAGCAAAGCATCAAACCATACATAAAAGGTATGGTTTTTATAACCAGGGACAGGAATACCCCATTTGACATTTGTTCTTGAAATTGAAAAATCCTTTAAACCTCTAGATACAAAATTAATAATTTCATTCTTTCTTTCTATTGGTTCTATAAAAGAATCTTCGTTGATTATTTTCTCAATTTCTTTTTGATATTTTGAAAGCCTAAAAAAGAGATTCTCTTCATTTTTCCATTCTAGTTTTTTTTGATGTATAGGACACTTGTATGTTGATGAGTTTTCTGGATTATCTTTAAATTCTTCACAACCGACACAATACCAACCTTTTTGAACCCCCATATATATATCATCTGATGTTTTTACTCTTTCATAAAATTCATTAACAACAAATTCATGATTTTTTGAGCTTGTTCTTATAAATTTATCAAATGATATATTCCATTTTTTCCAATTATTATTAAAAATTTCTGAGATTTCATCACAATGTGATTTTGGTTCAATACCCTTTTCATTAGCCGTTCTTTGTATTTTCAAACCATGTTCATCAACACCAGTGATGAAAATAACATCTTCACCTGCAAGCCTTTTATACCTAGCTATTGAGTCACAAATTATTGTTGTATATACACTTCCTAAATGAGGTTTATCATTAACATAGTATAAAGGAGTAGTAATGACAAAAGTCATAAAGCTTTTTTATTTATACTAACAGATATTTTTTTAAACTAATAACAACTTATTATATTGATTATCTTATTAATAAATAAACTCTAAAAGATTACTATCATTTATATTATATTTAACTTTATATATTTTATTACTATATATTTCTATTGATACAAAAAGAGTAATAAGTAGTTCTAGTGAATAATCTGGAAAATAAACCAAAGCAATATTTTTTTTATGATTAATCCACTTAACGAATATAATTTTATAAAATGATTTTTTTTCATTCTTAAAAAATAAAGTTAAATATTTAAATTTATCATTTTTAAAAATATTATTATTCTCTGATTGCCTATTCTTTGAATAGTCAATAATTTTACTGACTGAATCCTTACTAAGTAGTTCGTAATTATTAATTTTATTATATACTTGCCTTTGTATAATTAAATCAAGATATCTTCTTAATGGTGATGTACATTGTACATACATTTTAAGTCCTAATGATTCGTGGATTCCTGGCTTATTTGTTATATAACTTCTTCCCATATATTGTTTTAATATTATATATTTAATATCACTATCTTTATATCTATTAAGTATTTCAGATGGATTGCAATTTAATTTCTGAATCCTAAATGCAGCCGATAAATTATATTTATCTAAAAATAAACTTGTCACATAACCCATTAATATCATTGATTCTGAAACTATAATTTGTGATATTGTTTTTTCTAATCTATCTAGTACAACCTTATCCTTATATAATTTAATCTTACTATTAGGACTTTCAAAAATAATTGCTCCTTGTTTCTTTCTAAATGTAATACTTTTCTCTAATAAATTTTTAATCTCAATTAATTCTATTTCTTCATGAGGTTCTAATTCTAATATTTCGTTTGCATCTTCATATGTTAATTGATATTTAGGTTTTATTATTGCTTCAGTTATTTCATATTTATTTATTGATCCATCGTCATTGAATTCTATTGCTGCACTAATAGTTTCTGAAATTTTATTTTGAGCTAGATTTGCCTTATCAAGAATATCTTTAGGTAGCATTGGGACATATTGATCAATTAAATATAAACTGCTATTTCTTTTTCTTGCATCTAAATCAACACTAGAGTCATGCAAAAAGAGTTTGCATGGATTACTAATATGTATCCATAAATTTTTTTTATTTCCTTCTTTTATTTCTATTGAAATAGCGTCATCGACCTCATGTGGATCATCAGAGTCAATAATATATGTTTTTAAATTAGTTAAATCTTTCAAATATTTGAGATATTAATTACAGTGCTATCTATATTCAATATGAAATTATCCTTCAGGATTTACGAAGGGTAAAAGAGCTACAATTCTGGCTCTTTTTACAGCTAATGTAAGATCTCTTTGTTGCTTAGAGGTTAAACCTGTCATCCTTCTTGGTAGGATTTTACCCCTCTCAGTAATGAATTTTTTTAGTAGTTCTACATCCTTATAGTCAATAGGATCTCCAGGTTTGATAGGGGATAATTGTTTTTTAAAAATTGAATTAGGCATGATTAAATTTGATTTGATTACTTTATTTCTTTGTGAATTGTCATTCTGTTTAGATGAGGATTAAACTTTTTTAGTTCTAATCTTTCAGTTGTATTTCTACGATTCTTTTCAGTAGTATATCTTGAGACTCCATTGGATCTCTTAGGATCTGTGCTTGTCCTAGCTTCAGTACATTCCAGGGTCACTACAACTCTTGTCCCTTTTTTGGCCATTTTGATTAATACTTTATTGTATAATTCTCTATTGTACATCTTCAACAAACTTTTTTGAAGATATACTTATTTCTTTTATCATCATTGATTAAAAAATATATATGAAAGTTTCTCATAATTGGTTGAAAAATTTAGTAGAAATTACTTCCACTCCTGAAGTTCTCTCTGAGAAATTGTCTATTGGTGGATTTGAGGTTGAATCAATAGAAGATTGTTCAGAAAATGTAAATGGCGTTGTTTTAGGTAAGGTAATATCTGTGTTAAAACACGAAGGATCTGATAAACTTTCAATTTGCCAAGTCGATATTGGTACTTCAAAGAATTTACAAATTATCTGTGGTGCTCGCAATATTAAACCAAATATTTATGTTTATGTTGCTACTGTCGGCGCGAAATTAAATGCAGTTGATTTAACTATTAAAAGAAGTGAAATTAGAGGTGTTATCAGCGAAGGAATGATATGTTCACTCCAGGAACTGGGTTTAGAGGACACTAGCGAAGGGATAGAGATTATTGATGAAGATTTAGCTTTAGAACATGAATTGGGCACTCCAGCGTCAATTTTACTTAATTTAAATGATTTTATATATGATTTAGCCATTACAGCTAATAGACCTGACGGAATGTCTGTTGTAGGTATAGCCCGTGAAATTTCAGCCCTTTTTGAATCCACATTAAATTTTCCAGAATTAAACCATAAATACGATATTCAATTACTTAAGGGAATTAAACTTTGTGCAGATGCTATAGAATCAAATTGCGTCTATACAATAAGCTGCATTGATGGAGTAAATGGAGAGAAATTATCGCCAAAGTGGCTTAAAGACCGTATAGAAAAATCAGGTATAAAATCTATTACTCTACTAGTAGATTTGACAAATTATATTCTTCTAGAACAAGGTCAACCTTTGCATGCCTTTGATAAAGATAAACTATCAAACTTAGTTGGTAAGGAAGTATTTCCTCAAGATTTCTCTGTAAGAAAAGGGAGGGATAACGAAAGCCTTATTTGCTTAGATGGTAAAGAATATGACTTAAATGACAAAATCACAGTTATTACTTGTTGTGATAAACCAGTAGCTATTGCTGGGGTAATTGGCGGATTAGAGACTTCTGTAACTAATACTACTTCATCTATTTATCTTGAAGGCGCAGTTTTTAATCCAGTTACTATAAGAAAATCTTCAAAGGCGGTTGGCATAAGAACGGAATCTAGCAGTAGGTATGAAAAGGGGATTTCATCAAAAAATACAATAAGTGCAGTAACAAGGGCAATTAATCTTTTAGAGGAATATTTTTCTTTTAATTCACCAATCATAAATACTTCTAATATAAAAAGTAATGAGGATATATTTATTAAACTACGTAGAAATCGAATACATAAAATTCTTGGACCATTAATAATTAACGATGAATTTGAAAAAAGAAATTTATCTGATAATGAAATAGTTGATAAATTAACACTATTAGGTTGTACTTTAAAAAATAAAGAATATGGCTGGGATGTAGCAGTAATTCCTAATAGATCACATGATTTAACAAGAGAAATAGATTTAATTGAAGAAATAGCGAGATTAATAGGATATGACAGATTCGATTCAAACCTTCCTAATCCAATTAAGCCTGGAAAATTGTCATCAGAACAGTTGGCATTGAGAAAAGTAAAAAATGGTTTTATAGATAATGGTTTTAACGAGGTACTTAGCTACTCTCTTGTTCCTGAAGATAATAAAAAACTTATAAAGATTTCTAATCCTTTGTTATCTGAGACAAGTTGTCTTAGAGATAATATCTGGAAAGAACATTTGGAGATAGTGAACCGTAATATAAAAGCTGGTCAAGCAAGTTGTTATATATTTGAAATTGGAAATGTTTTTCAAAAGAAAACTGAGTTCATTCAAGAAGAAATTCTTAATGGTGCGATTTATGGAAATAGGACATTTGGAAAATGGATAAATTCTGGTAAGGATAACGATCTTAATTATTTCCAGGCCAGAGGTAAGTTAAAGGAGGCTTTATCATCATTGAATATAAAAATTGAGGACAAACCTACTGATTCAATTGATTTTCTTCATCCAGGAAGAACCGCGAAATTAGTTATTGAAGGCAAAGATGCAGGTTATTTTGGTGAAATACATCCCAAACTTCTATTAGAAAAAAAGTCATTAAAAAAAGTTTATTTATTCAACCTTAATGTTTCTAAACTCTTGGGAGCTAGTACAAGAAAAAATAAATGGATTCCAATATATAAGCAATATCCAATTGTTCCGAAAATGGAAAGGGATATAAATTTTGTTTTTAGTAAGAAATTTTTAATTAGCGAAATAACATCGCAAATAAGAAAAACGGGAAAAAATCTCTTAGAGGATGTAAATTTAATTGATGTTTTTGAAGATACTAAATTTGGAGATGATCATATAAGTTATACATTTAGATTATCTTATAGAGATAAAGAAAAAACATTACTTGATTCGGACATTACATCAGTACATTCTAATATAATTTCTAATGTTGAAAAATTTTTTAATACTAAATTGAGGGATTAATTGTATTGGTTGTCTCATATAAGACTATACTCTAGTCTATATATAATTCTTATATAAGATAAGTAATAATCCTATAAAACTAATTAATGTTATATTATTAAGTACATGATCAATCTACTATCTCTATTATTATCTTCAGTGCTGTGGGTACAAGTTCCTCAGTGGTCAGATGACTGGTCAAAATGTGCTGTTGACGTACCAGATGCTTCATGTCATTGGTACATAACTGCACCAGATAATACTTTTGGGGAAGGGTTTGATTGGGCTAGCGCCCCTTGGTTTGATGCTAATGGATTAAGTGATATCCCTAGTATTGATAAACAAACTGCAATTCAAAAGCTCCAAAGTAAGTAGTACTGTCTTCAAGGCAGTACGGGAAGACATAAAATCCCCTTATAGCAGGACTTTTTAGCACCTATTAATTTCTTGGACAAAAAAAGGACATAGCTTTTGATTTAATATTTAATATTTAATTTTTAATTTTTCCTAATCAATTAACAGTTTGGCTATGATTTACCCAATTTGATAAATTTAATTATCTTAATTATCTATTTTGAGACTTTACTATAGACTTATAATAAGTCTCATATGAGAAATGCTATATGAAAATAATTTAGTTTTTTAAAAGTAAATTTTATTTTAATTTCACTTATACATAATTATTTTTTCTATAAATTTGAATATATAAATAATTGTTGAAAATTTGATATCTTTAACTTCACATTTATCTAATATAAGACTATTAATTAGACTTAATATTAGTCTTATATGAGAATAAGTATACTAATTTCTATATAGATTTTTTAGCAATTGATACGCTTCATTTAATTTTCTCATTTGATCTGTTGATCCTCCAGCATCTGGATGCGTCTCTAAGGCTATTGATTTATAGGCCTCCCTAATTTTACGGAACGTATGAGCGGAACCTGCGGATGTTGATAAATTCAATAATTTAAGTGCTCCATGTACTGTCATTGTTGAGTCCAATGTTTCAAATGAATTTGATCTATTATTTCGCTTAAATCTACTTACAAACCTTCTCATAAGTGTTGGTATTCTATTTATCAGATCTGAAGTAGCAAAAGGGTCTTCTAAAACGCCAATCATTAATAAAACAATTTCAAGGGATGGATTTTTTTTTATCCAATATGGGCATAATTCTGACATTAATTTATTGGCTGCACTCCACGTAAAGGGTAGATTTTCAGTTCCATCAAGATTTGGCCATATATCCCTTTCAAACCAATCCATCGAAGCTTTTACTACATAGTCATTAGGAACTGATCCATATAAGGTTTTCCAATGACTAATTAACTCAATCCGACATTTTATTAATTCAGTTTCTTTAATTGTATTAATTTGAATATCATTTATATTCTCCTTTAATTTTTCACTATTAATACTTCTTCTTAGATTCTTTACTTTTTTTTTAACAAAATTGGGAAGGCTTATGTTTGAGTTGGCTTTTTCTTTATATTGATTGTTATTTGTAAATCTTTTATTCAAAGATATATCATTAACTTCTTTTTTTACATCTGATTTAATTAAGACCAATGCAGTATCTTCATCAATATTTAAATTTTGATTATTATTATTCTCGTTAAAGTCTATTTCTTGCTGTTGGTTCTTAGGTAGTAAATCATCTTCTTGAAGAAGTTCTTTAAGTATCTTTTCTATTACAGGTCCTCTTGCCCTAAATCCCCACTCTTTTCGTAATTGATCAAACCTGGAAATTAGTTCTTCAGGTAAGTCAATTGAAATTCTTTTTGTATTTGAATTTTCAGGAATATTCAATAATATTTTCTTGAATGGTATGGAATTTATTTAATTTTATTCAAAAAAAATTGAAAGTCCATACGGAACATTGTTTTTAAATTAAAACCAATTTATTCTTATGTCACAAGTCAATTAAGTTTTTTTTATAATTAAACCAAAAAATGTTTAATTGTTATTTCAACTCATCTAAAAATAAAAAGAGTTTTTATCAACATAAGAAATTAGAAATGCTCAATTATATTAAGGATTCACTTGAACGTAAAATTGCCTCCGTAACAGCATCCATAGAAGTTCTAGAAAGCCAAATAAGCAGGGATAAGGAAGGTGAAGTAACTAATTAGTATTCAAACAAAACATTCTAGAAGTTTTTCAGGGCCAAATTGCTTTAAATAATTAATATTTGAATTTTCAGTTACTAATAAATATCCTGCAAATCCTAAACCGTTAATACTGAAACCATGAATATGATCATTATTTCTTTTTATAAGAGCGATCCATTTATTAGTTATTAAAATATTGTAAGGATATGTCGGTTTCTTATCACTAATAGGGTCCCCAAGTCCTAATTTCTTGCATAATTCTAAGTAAAATTCAAATAGACATGATGGATTTTCTAAAAAATTAAATTTGGATACAATAATATTTTTTTTAAGCTTACTATCTAGATCTTTATATGAGTTCATCTCTAAAAACCACTTTTCTCTAGGGCATGATATCTCACCTTGAGATCTACGCAGAAGTTGAAAATGCCTGTGAGGTTGACTTGCTCCCGCAATTGGAGAACTATTGAAAAACCATAATCCACTAGTATCTTTATTAACTTGTTGGATCGCTCTCCAATCTTTAATATCTAACCATCCATTTTGAGGTTTCCATTCATTTGTAATAAGTAAAATATGACCTTTTTGTACAGGGTACTTATTTAATATTAGTTGATGACTATCACCAATTTTATCAATTTCTAGTATCTTTTCCCAAGGACAAAATGGATTTTGCTTAGGACCATAAATTTTTTTTTTATTAAATTTTGAAGTATCGAGTTTTCTAATTATGAAGTCGTCTTTTTCATATAAATCTCTTGTAATAATATCAGTTTTGAGAGGATATAATGATTCCTCATCAATTGATAATCGAGTTTGTTCTAGTGCTTTTTTCCAATATATTTCTAAACTCATTTAAAAAAATTTATCATTATCATTTTAAAAAAAAATATATACTTGTAATTACTTTTTATTAAATTGATATTCTTTCAATTTTTCCAGAGGTACTGATTCTAAGACTACAATATTCGTTGATTCTAATATGACTTTAGGTGCAAGACCGTCTAATAATGCTTGCTTCCACCTATCAAGACAAATACACCAATGATCTCCATCCTTTAGTCCTGGGAAGGAATAAATAGGCATGGGAGTTATTAAATCATTACCTTGTGATTTACTATATTTCAGGAAATTATCATCCATTACACAACATATGGAATGATTCCCTCCATCATTTTTATCATAGTTGCAATATCCATCCCTGAACCACCCTGTCATAGGTGCGCAACTACAAATCTCAATTTTTTCTCCAAGGACATTTAACTGATTTTGATTATTTATGGTCATAGTTTTTTTAATAATAATAAAACACCAACATTTCTTTAAAAAAGGTTGACGAGTATGGGGGGTAAGGAGGTAATAATTCTAATAAGGTTTTTTTCATTATGGATTGGGACTTTACTGAAAACATTGCATTTAAAGCTCTTTATGAAGCTTTTAAAGATAGTGATGAAACTTCCGCAATAGAATTTTTATCTAGTGATGGTGCTTCATATTATCTTGAGTTAACACAGGATGCCGCGGGTGAGGGACTTGATCTGGGAGATAATGAAACGATGGAAGAACTACAGGCAGAAATTATTGAATATTTAGAAAACAACTAAAAAATTAGCTTAAGCGCTGAAATATTTAGCTTTTGAGTGTAGTGAAATGATAGCTGTAGTACTTTGTTCTGGATGGAGTTGTTCAGATTCATCCATGGTCAAGTTTATTCTTTTTGCATCCAACAATAATAATTGTATGTTTGAATCAGATACTTTTGGACATGCAGGATAACCAAAGGAATATCTAGCTCCTCTATATTTTTGAGCTAGTATTTCTCTAATTTTGTTTGGTTCTTCAGACCTAAAACCACATTCAATTCGAATTAATGCATGGACATACTCAGCTAGAGCTTCTGCTAATTGCACTGTAAGTCCATGGAATAACAAATAATCGCTATATTTATCTTCTTTAAATAATTTTTGAGAATATTCACTAGCAATATCACCCATAGTTACTGCCTGCATAGGAAATATATCTATCGGTTTATCATTTTTCAAATCACAATAAAAATCAGCTATGCATAAATTATTTCCAGATTTTTGTCGTGGAAAATTAAATTGGGAAATTTTATTTAATGATTTCTCATCAAATAAGAAAATACTATTATCTATTCTCCCGCATCTGAAATATCCATAAACTGCTTTGGGTGATATAAGTTTTTTCTCTATAATTATCTCTAACCATTTATCTAACAATGGTTTAGCATATGAATCCAAATAGTTATTGTATTCATCTACACTTTGGTTTTTTCCTTTTTTTATTTGCCATTGCCCGCTAAATAGAGCTTTTGTATCTAAATAAAATATTAACTTATTTAAATCTATATCAACATCGTTCAAGACTTTCGTTCCCAAGAAAGGGGCTTGAATTGGATCTTCTTCATTTATAAATTTAGATCTTATAAAATTTTCTTTTAAATTTAATTTGGAAGTCTCGGTATGTATGGATATTGATTTTTTAACAGCTTGAGAGTTGGATTTTGATGAGGCTAAATTAATATTTATACCCTCATTGTTAATGAACCCCTCTGTATTTGACCAATTACCCTTTTTTTTATTATCCATATATTCATTCATAAATTTAAGATCAGTAAACGCATCTTTTCCGTACAATATTTTCCCATTATATATTTTGCTGCAGTCCTCATTTACAAATTTTGGGGTTAAGGCTGCGCCTCCTAATATTACTGGTACACTAATATTTTCATTGTTAAAAGCCTCTAAATTATCTTTCATAAAAGCAGTTGATTTAACAAGTAATCCGCTCATAGCGATGCAATCTGCATTGTGCTTTTTTTGTGCATCTATAATTGCTGAAACATCTTGCTTTATTCCTAAATTTATTACATCATAACCATTATTTGTAAGTATTATATCTACCAAATTTTTTCCAATATCATGTACATCGCCTTTGACAGTTGCAATTAAGAGTTTTCCATTTGATATGTTTTCATCTACAGTTTCCATATATGGTTCTAAAATTGAAACAGCAAATTTCATTGTTTCAGCGGATTGGAGTACAAATGGCAATTGCATTTGACCTGAGCCAAATAAATCTCCTACAACTTTCATCCCATCTAGTAAAAAGGTATTAATTATTTCAAGAGGTTTATATTTTTTTAACGCTTTATTTAATTGATCCTCTAAGCCAATTTTTTCTCCATCAATAATATGATTTTTCAGACTATCTTCAAGAGTTAGGTTTTTATTTTCTGAAGATGCTTTTTTGAAATCTTGAATAGATAAATCTTGAAAAGCCTTTGTTAATTCTACTAATGGATCATAAATACAAATATCATCTTCAAATTCTCGTTTATCATAAATCAAATCTAAGCAAAGCTTTTTAGTTTCTTCAGAAATTTTTGATAATGGCAAAATTTTATTTGGTGCGATGATCGCAGAATCTAATCCTGCTTTAATGCATTCATCTAAAAATATTGAATTTAGATTAATTCTTGATAATGGTGAAAGACCAAAACTAATGTTTGATATCCCAAGTATGATATGAATATCTGGGAAATTTTCACGAATTTTTAATATAGCACTAATAGTTTCTTTAGCATTTAATCTATCTTCTTCTATCCCTGTAGATATTGGCAGAGCTAATGGATCAAAAAATAGCTCATAATCTGACAAACCACATTCTCTTGTTCTATTAATCGCTCGTTTGACAATCTCATATTTTTTTTCTGAATTCCTTGCCATTCCATCTTCATCAATTGTTCCGACAACAAGACCTGAACCATAACCTAAGGCTAAATTTAGAACTTGATCAAACCTTTCATTGCCATCTTCGTAATTGGTTGAATTTATAATACATTTACCACCAGCTGACTTTAATCCACTTTCCATTTTGTCAGCATCTGTAGAGTCAATCATTAATGGTAAATTTATATTGGTAACTAGTCTTGAAGTTATTTCTTTCATATCTTTCACTCCGTCTCTTCCTACATAATCGACATTTACATCAAGAACGTGAGCATTTTCTTTTTGTTGTTGCTTGGCAATTGCAACTAAGCCATCCCAATCGTCGTTATTTAATAACTCTCTTACCTTTTTTGATCCACTTGCATTTAATCTTTCTCCTACGATTAAGATAGAGTTGTCTTGTTTGTACGGTACAGAATTATATATTGATGAGGCAGATGGAATAAAACCGCTTGAATTTTTCTTACCATTGTTGTTAGTCCTTTCATTATCAATAATTTCATCGATTATTGAAGACAGGTATTTTATATGTTCAGGTGTTGTCCCACAACATCCACCTATTAATTGAACATTAAAGTCATATATAAAATTCATTAACTGCATCTTTAATTCTATTGGCTTTAATCTGTAGTGAGCTACACCACCAATATTTTCAGGAAGACCTGCATTGGGAATACAGCTTATAGCGAATGGAGAATTTTCAGACAAATATTTAATATGTTCCTTCATTTGTTCTGGACCAGTTGCACAATTAAGTCCAAGGATATCAATATTGAATGGCTCTAATATTGTTAATGCAGAAGCAATATCAGATCCAACGAGCATAGTACCTGTTGTTTCCATTGTTATAGATACCATTAAAGGTATATCAATATTTTTACTTTCAAGAATTTCTTTTGATGCTAATAAGGCAGATTTAATTTGTAAAACATCCTGACAAGTTTCAATCAAAAGAAGATCAACTCCTCCATCTATAAGACCATAAATTTGTTCTTTATATGATTGCTTTAATTTATCAAAATCTATATGTCCTAAGGTGGGTAATTTAGTTGTTGGCCCGATTGAACCTGCTACAAACCTTGGTTTATCAACTGATGAGTATTTGGTAGCAGCTTTTTTTGCTATAAATGCAGCATTTTTATTTATCTCATAAGCCTTATCCGCAATATCATATTCATCAAGAACTATTGATGAGGCTCCAAATGTATTAGTTTCTATAACATGACAACCTGCTTCTAAAAATGAATTATGAACCTTTTCAACTACCTCTGGCGATGATAAAACAAGGTTTTCATTACATCCCTCTAATTCTTTTCCTCCAAAGTCATCTGAAGTAAGATTTAAGTTCTGAAAAGATGTTCCAGTACCTCCGTCAAAAATAATTAATGGTTTTTCATCTCTATTTAGATAGGTTCTGAAAGATTCCATTTTTTGGTAAAAATTAATTTATTTTAGAGAAATTCTTGTTACCCAACTATCATAGTCTTGAGAACGACCTTCTGTTATTTCTATAAGCTTACTTTTTAATTTATTCATTATTGGTCTTTCACTATTTAATTCACTTGATTCAATTTTTTTAACTGGTGTAATTTTTGCTGCTGTACCAGTTAGAAAAACTTCATCTGCTATTAATAATTCTGTTTTATCAACAGGCCTTTCAATTACATTTATTCCAAAAGATTTTGCTAATTCAATTACACTAGCTCTAGTAATCCCCTCAAGGATATCTTGATCAACACCAGGAGTGATTAAGTCTCCATTCCTTACAATAAATAAATTCATACCACTAGCTTCGCTTACCTTACCACTTGAATTTAATAGCAGGGCTTCATCAAAACCCGATAAACTAGCTTCTGTTTTAGCTAATGAACTAGTAATATAAGCTCCACTTATTTTTCCTCTCAATGGGAGAGATCTATCTTCTTGTCTAGTCCAGCTACTCATTCTACAAGAAACACCATCTGGGGATAGATAATCTCCTAGTTCAATACAATAAATAAAGAAATCTGTTTCAATATTGTGTAACCTTGGAGCTATACCTAAATCGCTTGTATATACAAATGGTCTAATATAAATAGGTTTTTCTGGCTTGTTTGTTTTTATAACTTCCTCTAAGGCTTTAAAAATATATTTTTCAGAAATATCAGTTAAGAGTAATTTTGCACTTTGAGATAATCTTTTTATATGTTTATCAGTTCTAAACAAAAGGAATTCTTCTTTATTTGTAGGGTTAGGTATCGCTCGCATTCCTCCAAATGCAGCAGTACCGTAATGTAGTGCATGAGTAGCTATTGATATTTTTGCTTCTTTAAATGGGATACATTTACCTTCGAACCAGGCGTATGGAAGAAATTCATGCATATTTTATTTATTTAATTAAGTTAAACTTGTTTTATCCTACTTACATATTCTAAACCTTAATTATATAGAAAAATGCACAGGATATTAAATATAGCAGGAAATGAAAAGAATAAGGATGATTTAATTGAGCAACCAGCTGCAGATTTTATTTTTATAACAAGTGTCAAGGCTGATTTAAATCTTTTATCGAACTTATTGTTAGAAAAAGAATTTGCTTCATTAAAAAATAATATTAGAGCTTTAGAAATTTCAAATTTAAATTCCTCTGCTCAAATAGATAATTATTTATTAAAAACAATTAATTATGCAAAAGTTGTCGTACTTAGAATATTTGGAGATAGAGGTACATGGAACTATGGAATTGAACAACTTTTAAATTGGCAAGCAGTTAATAAAAAAAGGAAGTTAGTAATCCTATCAGGAACCATTGATCAGGAAATTTCCTTATGTGAAATTAGTAGTATAGATAAAAATATTGCATTAAATATTTCTAAATTACTAAGATCTGGAGGACTGGATAATTATAGAAAGTTTCTTAATTGTTTAAATTATTTAGTTGTAGATGAAAAATTAATTCCTCAAAAGTTTTTGAATATTACTTTTTATGCAGATCCCTATTTACATGATTGGAAAAATGAAAAAGGCGAAAAGATAGGAATAATATCCTATAAATCACTTTTTTTGGCTAATGAAATTGAAGTAAACGAAAAACTTAACTTGCAATTAAGAAAATGTGGACTATCTCCTAAAACATTTTTTATTTCAACACTAAAAGATCATATTATTCAGAAGAAATTAATAGAAATATTTAAAAAAGAAGATATTAAACTAATAATTACTACAACTTCATTTTCTTCATCTCAAATCAAAAATAACGATTTAATTGAAAATTCTACAAATATTTTTACTTCTCTTAAAATCCCAATTTTACAGCTTCTTTCATCTAATAGATCAAGAAAAAAGTGGTTAAATTCATCTATTGGAATGAATTCATCTGATTTATTAATGCAAATAATTATTCCCGAATTTGATGGAAGAATTACTACCTGTCCTTCAGCATTTAAAGAAATAATTTCTAAGAAAAATACACTATATAGTGAAATAACTAGTTACAAAGCTGATCAAGTAGGTATTCAATGGATTTCAAAATTTGCAACTAATTATGTAAAACTTCAGAATCTTAATAATTTTGATAAAAGAATTTGTTTAGTAATAAGTAATTATCCAGTAAAGAACGGAAGAATCGGTAATGGCGTTGGTCTAAATACACCATCTTCAATAATAAATATGCTTAATTGGTTAAAAGAAGAAGGTTATGACCTGGGATCTTGTAATTATCCTCAAGATTCTTCGGAATTAATGTCAATGCTAATAAAAACTAGAACTAATGATATTGAATCTCAAAATAATAAACCATTAGATTACCTACCACTTAGTGAATATTTAAAATATTGGAATTATTTAGAACTTGATCCCCAAAACATTATTGTTAATCGTTGGGGTAAACCATCTGATGCGATCGATATAGATAATAATGGTTTCTCAATAAATGGTATTAAATTTGGAAAAATAACATTATTGATTCAACCTCAACGAGGTTATGACGCTTTCACTGATAGAGATATTCATTCTCCCGATCTGCCACCTCCTCATAGATATTTAGCACAATATTTTTGGATTGAAAAAGTTTTTAATGCAAATGCTATCTGTCATATTGGTAAACATGGGACTGTTGAATGGTTACCTGGCAAATCTATAGGTCTCAGCAATAAATGTTTTCCAAATATTATTTGTCCAGCAATACCAAACATATATCCCTTTATCGTAAATGATCCTGGAGAAGGATCCCAAGCTAAAAGAAGAACTGCTGCAACAATTATTGATCATTTAACTCCTCCTTTAGATAGGTCAGAATTATATGGAAAATATTCAATATTAGAAAATTATTTAGACGAATATTTTGAAGCAAAATTATTAAATTCTAATCGGATTGAAATAATAGAAAAATCCATTTTTGAATTAATTAAAAATGAATTTAGCGAAATTACTTTAAAGAATAAAAATAATCAAATAGATGAAATTGATTCCTTTCTTTGCAAAATTAAAGAATCTCAAATTAGGACAGGTTTGCATATTTTTGGCAATAGGCAGAATGACATTAATGAAATAAATTTATTCTTGTGTATAGCTAGAGTACCAAATGCAAACCGTATTGGGGTTATTCAATATATAGCAAAACATTTAAAACTAGATTTGGATCCTTGGACAAATCAATATGATCAAATATTAAGTGAAAAGGATAAAAAAATATTATTGACTTTTTCCAACAAAAACATTTTAAACTTTAGAATGGCTATTGATTTTTTGGAACAACAAGCAAAGTATTTAATATATTTATTTTTTTACAAAAAGACTTCCAATATAAAAAATCTAGAAATATATAAAAACCAGAAAATAATAGAATATTTCTTTAATGAAAAAAAACATAATAAGTATTTTTTATTATTAAAAAAAGAGATTCTATATCCAATCATTAATTCTTCATATAATGAGAAATTATCATTTATTAATTCATTAAATGGACAATATGTAAAAAGTGGTCCATCAGGAGCCCCTACCAGAGGTAAAACTGAAGCTTTACCCACTGGTAAAAATTTCTTTTCAGTGGATGCGAGAGGATTGCCAACTGAATCAGCATGGACTGTTGGTTGTCAATCCGCGTCACAAATACTTGATTTATACAAACAAGATAATGGAGAAGATTTAAGAAATATAGCAATATCTGTATGGGCAACATCCACAATGAGAAATGGTGGTGAAGACATTTGTCAAATACTATATTTATTAGGAGTACAGCCTATTTGGGATGGGCCCTCAAGAAGAGTAGTAGATATAGAAATAATTCCATTATCTCTTCTAGAAAGACCAAGGGTTGATGTTACATTAAGGATTTCGGGAATGTTTAGAGATGCGTTTCCACAGTTAGTTAAATTAACTTCTAAAGCAATAAATCTTGTTTCTAATCTAAATGAGGATGATAAATTCAACCCCCTTGCTCGGGCGTCAAGGGATGGTGTTTCAATTAATCGTATATTTGGGTCAGCGCCAGGTTCATATGGAGCTGGTCTGCAAGAACTAATTTCAAATTCTAATTGGGAAAATATTGATGATTTTGGAGAATCTTTTCTTAATTGGAGTAAGTGGATTTACAGTGATAATCTTGAACCTATAGATGATAAAAAATCATTAGAAAATGCTCTTAAAAATGTGCAGTTAGTTGTTCATAACCAAGATAATAAGGAACATGATATTTTAGATTCTGATGATTATTATCAGTTTCAGGGTGGATTATCTTCAGCAGTAAAAAAATTGAGCGGTAAATTACCTGAAATGTATCATGGTGATTTATCAAAATATGGATTATCTAAAATTTCAAAATTACAAGATGAAATTAATAAAGTTGTTATATCAAGAATACTTAACCCTAAATGGATAAATGGAATGAAGGATAATGGTTATAAAGGAGCGTTTGAATTTTCAGCTACACTAGATTACTTATATGCTTTTGATGCTTCTACTGAAGTAGTCTCAGATTGGTGTTATGAGGAAGTTTATAAATCATGGTTATGTGATCTGGATCTTAGGAATTTCTTTCTAGAGAATAATCCATGGGCTTTAAGAGATATTGCACAAAGATTTCTAGAAATTGTCAATAGAAAAATGTGGAATAATTGTTCATCAGATGTTGTTGAAAATTTAAAGAACATAATTATAAATACTGATTCAATAATTGAAAAAAATGAATTCTGAATTATCTACCTAGTAGCGAGAATCCATGACTATCTGTTCCGCATGTTTTTAGCATTGAATATTTATCTGCTAATTTATCTATCTCTGAACATACAAATAAACTAGGATTCCATACTTCATTAAGTTCATAATCGTACCAAACCTCTATTCCATCAATACCTTGTATTTTGGCCTCTGGAATTAATTTATAAAAGGGAATCCTATATCTCGCTGGATGTGCAAGAAATGACAAACCACCAGCTAAGTTTATTGCTTTAATAACTGATTTAATATTTAAATCATTACCTATTGGAGACTCTCCAAGGATGTAGGGATTTAGGTATTTACTTTTTATATCAATTCCCAATCCAATTACATGTACTAAACATCCTCGAATCAAAGAATTAATTTCTATTCCCGAAATTAATGTAAAAGAATCTTTAGGATAATTTTTGAGTATATTTTTTTTATTTATATATTCATGAGCTTTAATTGTATGATGATCGGTTATTGATAAAAATTTCAAGTTATTTTTATAAGCTTGTTCTAAAAGTTCATATGGTTCTAGACTTCCATCACTAAATTTTGTATGACAGTGAAAATTAATATTTTTAGGACAACTATTTTTATTAATATTGGAAGTTAATTTTACTAAGTCTTCCCTATTCATTACTTAATGAATTCTCATTTTTCTTTCTAATCTTTGCATATAATTGTATTGAAGCCAACATGAAAATAATTAGTCCAACTACGCTCCATGTAGCAACACTAGTTGGAAAATTATTTTTAAAAATAACTAAAAGTACAATTATAAATAATAATAAAGTAGGCAATTCATTTAATAATCTAAGATTTTTTGCTGAAATGTTTGAAGTACCATTTTGTAATGAATACATTATTTTGTAACAATATGAATGATAAATTACTAATCCTAAAACAAAAGAAATTTTAATTTGCAACCACTTCTCGCTTAACCAACTTGGTTGCATAATAACCAAGCATATAGCCATACTTAAAGCTAATATCATCCCAGGTGTTGTGATTATATTCGCCAGCCTTTTTTCCATCAAGGTGTATTGTTTATTAAATGCAATTTTTAATTCATTATCCATATTTTTAGATTCTTCATGATATATAAAAAGTCTTACTAAATAAAAAAGTCCCGCAAACCAAACGATTACACCAATAATGTGAAGTGATTTAAACCAGAGATATGCTTCAGCTGTCAAATTACTAGATTAATTTAAAAATATATATTTTTAATATAGTTATATTTAACGATATCAAGAAATCTATATTTCAAAAATTAATTAATATTTATAACTCGTTAAAATATTCATAAATATCATTTACTGAATTTTTTCCAAGTCCTTTAACTTTTGATAAATCCTCTTTACTAGCTATTCTTATCGCGTCTACTGATTTAAAATGCTCAAGCAATTCTCTTATTCTTGATGGTCCTAATCCACTGATTTGGGACAATTGAGATCTATTCATTCTCTTAGATCTTTTATCTCTATGAAAAGATAATGCAAATCTATGTGCCTCATCTCTTACCCTTCTTAATAGAAGAACTCCTTTTTGATTTTCATCAGTATCAAGAGACTTAGTAAAGCCTGGAATAAATATTTCTTCATTTTTTTTTGCTAATGAACATATAGTTACTTCTTCCTCAAGATTTAATTCTTTTAATGCTTTAATAGCAGCATTTAACTGTCCTTTTCCTCCATCAATCATTATTAAATCTGGCCAATCTGATAGAAGTTCATTGTCTAATTTACTATTCGTCTTATCATTTAATATTGAAAAATCCCCTCCGCTTTTTTTAAATCTTGACCATTTTTTAAACCTTCTATGTATTACTTCATATATAGAAGCAAAATCATCACTATGTCCTACAAAAACGTTTGGATCTTTAATTTTATATTTTCTATAATGCTGTTTAGAAGGAATCCCATCAATAAAAACGACTTGTGATGCTACAGGGTCACTACCTTGAATATGGCTTATATCATAACCTTCAATTCTTTTTGGTTGTTCGCTTAATTCAAGTATTTGGGCAAGATCCTCAATTGATGATTCATTATCTTGTATCCCATTTAATATTCTATTTAATTCCAATTTTGCATTTTTTAAAACCATTTCTACAGTTTCATGTTTTTTATTTCTTTTTGGGATTAAGATTTTTACTTTCTTTTTTCTTAGCTCCGTTAACCAATCCTCAATGGTTGATTGTTTTGGAAGATTATATTGAATAAGAATTTCTGATGGTATTTCTACAGCTTCAACATTCATATAATGCTCTTCTAATATTTTTTGTAGAATAAGATTTTCATCTTCATTATTTAAATTTTGACTATAGCCAATTCTTCCAATGAGCTTACCAGATCTCATTTGGAAAATTTGTATACTAGCTACATTTTTTTCTGAAACTATTCCAAAGATATCTCTATTAATTGAAGAATCTGGTATTGATATTTTTTGTGATTCAGTTAATAATTTTAAACCTGAAATTTGGTCCCTTATTTTTGCTGCATTCTCATAATCTAAATCATTTGAAAATTGCAGCATTTTTTTTTGTAAAAATATTTCTAAGTCATCATTTCTTCCCTGAAATATCATAGATACTTGTTTCATTATTTTTTTATAATCGTCAGATGATATAACTTCTTGGCAAACACCTGGACATCTTCCTATTGAATAATTCAAACATGTTCTATCTTTATAGACTGGCCTTGGTCTTTGTCTAAGTGGAAAGATTTTTTTTATCGTAAATAATGTTCTCCTTAATAATCCGACATCAACATAAGGTCCATAATATCTATCTAAATTATTTCTATTTCTTCTTCTTCTAGTAATAAATATTCGAGGATATTTTTCACTCCAAGTTATACAAAGATATGGATATTTCTTATCATCCTTTAATAGAATATTAAAGTATGGTTTGTTTGTTTTAATTAAATTTGACTCTAAATTTAATGCTTCATATTCGCTATCTGTGACTATTATTTCTATTTCAGTTATTTGACGAACCATCAAACTTAATCGGGGAGTTAAATCTGAATAATTATTGAAATAACTACTTACTCTACTGCGTAGTTTTTTTGATTTACCGATATAAAGTAAGTTATTATCAATATCTTTAAAAAGATAACAACCAGATGACTTTGGGATTTCGGATAATCTTGATTTTAATAACTCCTTATTATTAATTAATTTATATTCAATTTTAAAATTATATTTGTTATCTATTTTTTCGATAGAGGAATTACTCATTTATAGTGATTACCCTCCATAATTCCAGCCAGTGGAAGATAAATTTAGTGAGTCAACATTATTATTTAAATAAGCAGATTGAACCTCTCCTACAAAAACAGTATGGTCTCCATGCATAACACTTCCAACAACATTACATTCAACTCCACCAACACTATCAACTAAAATAGGCAATCCAAGCTCACCTAAATTAAATTCAACAGATTCAAATCTACCTCCTAATGCTTTTTGAGGTTTAAAGAAAATAGCTGCTAGATCCTTTTGATCACTTTTGAGTATATTTAATGAGAACTTATTGGTTAACTTTATTATTTCATGACTAGAACCCTCTGCTCTAACAGCCATTACAACTAATGGTGGGTTGAAGGAACCTTGAGTCACCCAACTTGCAGTAAATCCATTGACTTCATTTTTATCCTCGTCTCTAACGCCACAAATAAATAATCCGTGAGGAATTTTTCTTAATAAGATTTTTTTTGCTTCTAGATTTAATGTCATAATTGATTTATCTAATAATCTTATTTTAACTAAATTTCTTATTCGATCATAATAATTTCATGAAAATTCTTTATCCAGGTACATTTGATCCTTTAACAAACGGGCATCTTGATTTAATAGAAAGGGCTGAAAAAATATTTGGCAATCTAGTAGTTGCTGTTTTAGAAAATACTTCTAAAACACCAACATTTAATCTTGAAAGAAGAATAATACAAATAAAAAATTCTCTTTCTCATTTACCTAATATTGAAGTTATTTCTTATTCTGGACTAACTGTAGATTGTGCAAATGATTTAAAAGCTAATCTTATTCTTAGAGGTTTAAGAGCAATGAGTGATTTTGAGTATGAACTTCAGATTGCTCATACAAATAAATCCCTTAATAATGATATTGAAACTATATTTTTATCGACAAATACAAATTATAGTTTTCTTAGTAGTTCTTTAGTAAAAGAAGTTGCAAAATTTGGTGGTGAAATTAATCACATGGTACCTCACTCTGTTGAGAAGGATTTAAAAGAATATTTTAAATAATATTATTATTAACAAGATTTCATGTAATAAAGATCACTTAATAAGTTAAAAGCTTTTTCTTTATCAATTTTATTAGAATTTTGGATAATACTTATAATTATTGGTTTTTTATTTTTATATAAAAAGCCAGATAATGAAAAGACATTTGAAAGAGTACCAGTTTTGCCAAAAAACTTTCCAGATAATTCACTGTTTACAAATCTTTTAGCTAATGTTCCTCTTACTCCCGTAATTGAAAGTGTCGATTGATAAGCTTTAAAATCATTAAAATATCTCATTTTATCTAAAAACAATACAACTAACTTTGTTGTAACTTTATTATTTCGAGACAATCCACTAGCATCTGCAAAGTATGCATTAGTTACTGGGAGGCCTTTATTTTCAAGCCATCTTTTCAATTTTATATAGTCATTATCGTTCCATGTATTTGAGGCATTTTTAAAGAGAGATTCAGCTGTAAAATTATGGCTTTCAGAATTTGTTAGAGTTAATAATGAAAAAATTGGAGTAGAATATATTTTATTTATCTCTTTAATATTTTTTAAATAAAAAGTTTTTTCTGAATCAAAAAAATCTATATATATTTTTGAATTTGGAAATTTATTTTTTAAATAATTTTTAATAAAATTTTTTAAAGCATAAATATCATCATATTTATTCTGATTACTTTCTATTGCAAGAGATGTAATTGGAGATCCATATTCGTAAAGTTTATCAGTATTTGTCCAACCTTTAGGCCAATATAATTTTGAATCAATTTCTACAATATTAAAGTTAATAATTTTATTTTCTTTAACATTTGAAATCAGTTCGATTATATTTTCATAATTAAGATCTGGATCACCTTGGCCTTGTAAAAAATAATCGTTTTTATTTTTAAATAAGGAAGTTTTTAAATAATTATTTAATTTATATTTACTTAAAACATAAGCTGATGAGAATAATTTTTGATTAGATGCTGGCAACCTTGGAACATCCTCATTGAAGGAACTTATAATTTCCCCTTTATTATTAATAATTGATACACTAAAAGAATCATCAAGCGTTTGATTCAATAAAGCATCATAAGTAGGACATATTTTGTTTTTAGTAATTATTCCCGGGAAATTAAAATAAATACTATTTAAAATAGTTATTTTCTGATTTGCTAGTAAATATCTTATTAAGAAAGGAGATGTTACTAATACAAGAACAATTAAGAAAAATGAATAAATTTTTTTTATCACATTTAATCTATAAATTTACAAAAATAGATTCATTGTCGGGTTTAATTTCAAATTCTTTTTTAAAAAAATATCTTTTATTTTCTTCTTTGAAAAGCAACCAGTTATTTGGATAAATGTGCATAAGAGCAGCTTTATTTAAAGGCTGAAGAAAATAAATATTTTTCCATGTTTTGACAAAGTTTTTACGACGCTCTCTAATAACACTTCCTATACCAATATTAGCATCTTCAAATTTTGGATTTAATGAATAATGCGTACCTTGATAATTATCAGACATTGGTTCAAAAAAATCGAAATCATATGGCTGAGGTAGTATCGATATCATTGCACTATCAATATTATTTATATTATTAGATTCATTAAATGATTTAAAAGTAAAGATTTTATCTTTGATATCTGGATAGTCTCTTTGAGCCAAAGCCACAGCACCTTGATCAGCAAATGTTATGAATACATTATTATTTTTAGACAATATCTTGTAGATAGTTATTCCAATTCTGTTAAACTTCAATCCTTCAAAATTAAATTCTATAGTAAATCTTTTATTTGTATCTAATAAACTTGGAATAATTGCATCTTCCATATTCTTAAGAGATTCATTTAAATCTTTAGGTAGTCTGTAATTAGTTTCCATTAAAATTTGTCAATACATATTTGAATAAGTTCTAAAAATATATCTATTTCTGACTTATTGTTTATTGAACCTAAAGTAACACGAATATTTGAATATAGTTCATCATCTTTTAAACCAATATTTTTAAGTGTTGAGCTAGGTTTCCCAGATGAGCTTGAACAAGCACTTCCACTACTTATGGCTATTTTATTTTCTGACATGAAATTAACAATCTTATAGGCCCTTATAGGTTCAAATAGTTTATTTAATAGTAGAAACGAAATATGATTGGGAAGTCTTTGGTTAATACTACCCGTAATCTTTATATGATTATTATCCTTAATTTTTTGAAAAAAATAATTTTTAAGTTTATTAATATTATTAGAAGGAAATTCAGTTATGTAATCATATAATTTTATTTTTCCTTTAATATTCTTTAATGATTCATACATTCCAGCGATTAATGGCAAAGCTTGTGTACCTTGTCTAATTGAAAATTCCTGAGTTAGTGATATGTCTTGATTTTTTAAAATATGTCTAGAACTCTTTTTTGTTAAAAGAATACCGATCCCTTTTGGACCTCCAAATTTATGAGCAGATAAACTTAAAAAATCACATTTAAGATCTTTCCAACTGAATATTCCATTACTTAATATTTGAGTTCCATCTAAATGAAACATTATATTTAATTCTTCACATTTGGAACCAATAAATTGGACAGGTTGTATTGTCCCAATTTCGCTTTGTCCCCAAATAATTGATACAAGCTTAGTATCATTGTTTAAAATTTTTTCGATATTAGAAATATTTAAAATTCCATCATTATTTACGGTCCATTCGCAAATATCCCAATTTTGTTTTCTTAGTTTATTAGCACAAATAGTTGTTGCTTGATGTTCAATATTTGAAATAACAACTCTACCATTTTTAAAGTTCTCATAAATATTATTAAATACAATATTTGTCGATTCCGAAGAACCAGATGTAAAAATTATATCCTCTGGATCTGCTTCAAATATATAAGCAATTTTAGATCTAATTTTTTCAAGATATGTAGAGCATTTTATCCCTAGCTCATAAGTAGATGAAGGGTTATGCCAATAATTCCTGTAAGTTGAATTAATTATATTTAAAACATTCTCAGATAATGGAGTTGTGGATGCATTATCTAAATAAATAAAATTATTTTCCATTAATTTACTAACATTGATCCTGAGAAAACCTTTTTAGCATTACCGGTCATCATGACTTCACAATCGTCTTTTGACCAATCAATTTTAAGATTACCTCCTGGTAGAGTTACTATGGTTTGTGAATTACAAAGGCCTAATTTATAAGCAGCTACATGGATAGCACAGGCACCTGTTCCACAAGCTAGGGTTGGTCCTGCACCCCTTTCCCATACTTTTACTTTGATATTATTTCTATTTAAAATTTGACAAAAATGTACATTAGTTTTTTCAGGAAATAATTCATTTTTTTCAAAAATAGGACCAAGTCTGGAAAGAACAATTGACTCTATTTCTTTTACAAAGAATATTAAATGAGGATTTCCCATTCCTACGGCATAACCCATATTATTAAAATCTTTCTCAATAAATTGGTGTGAAGGAATTGAATTTATTTTTTTTTCAATTGTTGTTGGAATATTTTGACATTCTAAAATTGGAACTCCCATTTTTACTGTAATTTCATCATTTATATATTTTGCAATTTTTAAACCTGCTTTAGTCTCAATTTTATATTCTATATTTTTATTTATCATTGAATCATTTACGTGGAGATACTCAACTAAACACCTAATTCCGTTTCCACACATTTGTGCTTCAGAACCATCGGAATTAAAAATTATCATTTTTGCATAATTATCTTCATTAGGTTCTTCTATAAAAATCACACCATCTGCTCCAATACCAAATTGCCTGTTGCAAATTTGTTTTATATCAAATATTTTATTTGCCTTGTAATTTTTATATAAATCATTTCCTCTAGAATCAATTACCAGGAAATCATTTCCGTTACCTTGATATTTTTCAAAAGTTATATTTTTCATTTGTGGATAATATATTTTAAATTTTAATTATAAATTATTCCTTTTAACAATCTATTTCTATTTTATACAATGGATATTAAAATAATAATTTAACAAATGAAAATTAAGTGAATTCTCCCGATCAACAATATGAGACTGATACCAATTTATATAATCCATCTGAAATAGAAAAAAAATGGCAGTCAATATGGACTGAAAACAATTTATACAAAACCGATGAATTAATTGAGAATGGCGATAAATTTTATGCATTATCAATGTTTCCCTACCCTTCAGGTAATCTTCATATGGGACATGTTAGGAATTATGTTATTACAGACTTAATAGCTCGGTTCCAAAGGTTCAAGGGCAAATCTGTTTTACATCCAATGGGTTGGGACGCTTTTGGTTTGCCTGCGGAGAATGCAGCGATTGAAAGAGGAATTAGTCCAAGTGTCTGGACAAAAAAAAATATTTCTCATATGAAGTCGCAGTTAAAACTTTTGGGACTATCAGTTGATTGGGATAGAGAATTTGCAACTTGTGATCAAAATTACTATGTTTGGACACAATATCTATTTTTAGAATTATACAAAGCAGGTCTTGTATATCAAAAGGAATCAGAAGTTAATTGGGATCCTATAGATAATACTGTCTTAGCAAATGAACAAGTTGACTCAGAGGGTAAATCTTGGAGATCTGGGGCATTAGTTGAAAAAAAATCATTAAAGCAATGGTTTTTAAAGATTACTAATTATGCGGATGAATTATTGAAGGATTTAGAAAAATTAGATAACTGGCCAGAAAGAGTAAAAATAATGCAAGATAATTGGATAGGAAAATCTATTGGTACAAATATTAATTTCAATATTATTACTAATCCAAAAGAGAAAATAACTGTATTCACAACAAGACCTGATACTTTATTTGGAGTTACTTATTTAGCAATTTCTGTTAATCATTCATTAATTAAAAATATTTCTAATCAAGAAACCTTACAAGATATAGAAAAACTTAAACAATATTTGAAAAAAAATAAAAACAATGAACTTGAAAAAATTGGAATAAAAACCAGCTTAGTAGCAATAAATCCAGTAAATTCTGAACCTATACCGATTTGGGTGGCTAGTTATGTTCTTGATGAATACGGTACAGGCGCTGTTATGGGTGTACCCGCTCATGATTTAAGGGATTTTGAGTTTGCTAAGAAAAATAATATAGATATTAAACAGGTAATAATAAAGGATAAAAGTGAACAAAGTAAGGAGCTTGATAATGCTTATGTAGAAAATGGATATCTAATTAATTCAAATAAATATAATGGTATAGCAAATACTATTGCTAAATTAAAAATTTCAGAGGAGGGAGTAAATAATGGATGGGCCGAAAATAAGATTCAATATCGTTTAAGAGATTGGTTAATATCTAGACAAAGATATTGGGGATGTCCGATACCCATCGTTAATTGCAAAAAATGTGGAGCTGTTCCTTTAAAGCAATCGGATTTGCCTGTTTCATTACCAAAAGATATAGAAATCTCCTCAAACAAGATTAATTCTTTAGGTGATAATAATAATTGGATAAATACAAAATGTCCAAAATGTGGAATAGCGGCAAGAAAAGAAACTGATACTATGGACACTTTCATGTGTTCATCTTGGTATTTTTTAAGATACCCATCTTCAAAATGTTCAACTAAGCCATTTGAAAAGAATGAAATTAATAAGTGGTTGCCTGTAGATCAATATGTTGGAGGAGTAGAGCATGCAATATTGCATTTGTTATATGCAAGATTTTTCACTAAAGCTTTGCGAGATAATGAATTATTTGATATTGATGAACCTTTCAAAAAACTATTAACGCAAGGAATGGTTCAGGCCGCAGCCTATAAAAACAATAAAACTGGTAAATATGTTTCTCCTTCCGATATTACTGACTTATCAAATCCTACAGATCCAATTGACAAATCTAAACTCGAAGTTCTTTTCGAGAAGATGTCTAAGTCAAAATATAATGGAATAGACCCTGAATCAGTAATTAAAAAATATGGAGCAGATACAGCAAGAATGTTTATATTATTTAAAGCACCACCAGAAAAAGATTTGGAATGGGGAGATACAGATGTTGAAGGGCAATTTAGATTTTTAAGCAGGATTTGGAAGCTTTATATAAATTGTGCAAAAGATATAAATAGTAAATCTAATTCCTATTCAGATAAAGAAAAAAGTTTAATAAAGTCAATGAATATCGCTATAAAAGAAATTTCAAATGACATATTAAATAACCAATTTAATACTGCGATTTCAGAACTAATGAAATTTTATAATTCATTATCAAATTCCATCAATGAAGTAAACAATAATTTAAAAATTGATGCTTTAAAAACATTTTGTATTTTGTTGGCTCCATTTGCACCTCATATTGCAGAAGAAATATGGCATGTTATAGGATTTAAAAAATCTGTACATTTAGAATCCTGGCCTTCATTTAATGCCGAGGCACTAAAGGAAGATTCATATGAACTAGTAATACAAGTGAATGGAAAAGTTAGAGACAAAGTAAATATTAATAATGATATGAGTGAAGATCAAATTAAAGAATTTACTCTTAAAAGACTTAACATATTAAAATGGACTCAAGATAAGGAAATAAGAAAAATAATTATTGTTAAAGGAAAAATTATGAATATTGTTGTTTAAGTATTTGTTTTTTGAATAAATAATGAATTTGGATTTGACCAATCGCCCTTAACTAAATAATTATCATTACCGAAACACATTTCACGGAGTATGAAAAATATAGGTTCACTTACTGAATTATCAAGTAATGATGTTATGTCATTTATAGAATATTCGCCACCTTCGTCTAATAAATTACTTACTTTTTGTTGATACTCAATAATATTTGCGGCTGCTTTCTTTCCAGCTTCAACTCCAGGTTGATCATATGCATTTATATTTACTAATTCAGCGTAGAAGGAAACAGCCCTCTCAAATAAAGCGATTAAGGCACCTAGTGAAAAACAATTTAACTTTTCTAACGTGATAGTGATACTTTGTCTGTTTTCACTAGAGAGTGCTGATCTGGTTCCTTGTAAAAAACCAGAAAGATATTCTTTAGGATTCTCTTTTTCATCAAAAATATTAGTAGATGGAGAATCTAATAATTCAATAAAAATACAGAAGAAATTATCAATACCATCTCTCAATTGCTGAACATAAGCATGTTGATCTGTAGATCCTTTATTACCAAAAACTGAAATACCTTGATTAACTACTTCACCATTCCTATTAAATTTCTTTCCTAATGATTCCATTACTAATTGCTGGAGATATTTACTAAATACCTGTAACCTATCTCTATAAGGTAATACGACCATATCTCTCTTTCCAATACCATCCCCAGTTAAATACCATGCGGATGATAATAGTGCTGCTGGATTATTTTTAAAATCACTTATACGTGTGGCTTCATCCATTAATGATGCACCTCTAATAAATTCAGATATATTTTCATCAATAAGAGCTAATGGAAGTAAACCCACAGAGCTTGTAATACTAGTTCTTCCTCCAACCCAATCTTGCAAATTAAATATTTTTAACCAATTTTCAGAAGTGGCTTTTTTAAATAGCTTACTATCTTTCATAGTTATAGCTATAGCATTAGAATTCCATTCAAAAGAATTGTTTTCGCAGTGACTTTTAATAATTTCCATAGCAATTCTAGGTTCAGGCGTACCACCTGATTTGCTTACTACTACAAATAATGTCGTTGATAATTTTTCAGATAATTCTTCTAACTTTTCACTAATTAAAAAAGGATCAACATTATCTATATAAGAAAAATTTAATCCTTTAGAACATTTCTGCAGTGACTCAGTAATAAGTAATGGGCCTAATCCACTTCCACCAATTCCTATCCATAAAACATCAGTATAATTCTGATTATTCTTATTCTTAATATTCCCATTTAAAATTTGTTTTCCAAATTCAGAGATTTGATTAATATCTGCACTAATCTCCTCTCCTATTTTTGAAGATGGAGAAATTGATGGATTTCTGAGCCAATAATGTCCAACTTGTCTATTTTCATCAACATTTGAGATTGCACCATTTTCTAGTTCTTTTATTGATAAAAAAACATCTTTAAATTTCTCTTCTAAATTTTTTATTTCTTCATTTGAGAAATTAATTTTACTTATGTCTAACCAAATATTTAATTTTTTATCAAACCAAAGATAATTACAAAATTTATCCCAAGAGTTTAAATCTCCATTCATTTTATATATTTGTTTCTTTATTTATTCACAATTATATCTATACGGATAGTACATAGATTTGAATCATTTAAAATTGTTTAAATTTATATTTTCAAATAAATATGTTTTTGAATATAAATAATTAGAATAGAGGGTTTATTTTATTTCATATGAATTTATCATTGGATAAAATAAAAACTTTGGATAAATCATTTAATTACATAATTTCGCCTGAGATATCTAAATTTAGAAATTTTTCACCAAAATTAAAAATAGGTGTACTTGCCTCTGGGAAAGGAACAAACTTTCAGGAGTTAATTAATCTCTCAGAAAAAGGTGAATTAGATATAGATATAAAAGTTCTCATTACTAACAAAGATGATGCAGGTTGTATAAAAAGAGCCGAAAATGTAAAAATACCTCATAAAATTATAAGAGGTAAAGACTTTTCGCAAAAAGAGCTATTTGAACTAGAAATTATAAATACATTAATTCACCACGATGTTGAACTTGTTGTAATGGCAGGGTGGATGAAAATTGTAACTCCCTTCTTTATCAATAAATTTAAGAATAAAATCATTAATATTCACCCATCATTACTTCCTGCATACAAAGGTGGTTCTGCGATAGAAGACTCTATATTACATGGTTCAAAAATAACTGGTTGTTCAGTACATTTTGTTGAAGAGGAGGTAGATAGTGGTTCTTTGATAATGCAAGCAGCATTGTCAATTAGAGATGATGACGATATTGAATCACTTTCTAAAAGAATACAGATCCTTGAGCATAAAATTTTACCTCACTCAATCTCTCGTGCTGGTTTTTTGATAAGAAGTAATTTTATGGAAAATTATTAGTTAACTCAAGGCCGTCATCCATTGAAAATCCACTCATAATATTTAAATTTTGAATTGCTTGCCCACTCTGTCCTTTTAACAAATTATCAATTACAGATAAAATAATAATCCTTCCATTTCGAATATCAACTTTAACAGAAAGAAAAATTTGGTTTGTATTTTTAACCCATTTTGTTGATGGGAATGTATCTACAGGTAAGACTTTAATATTTTTGAAATTTCTATAATAATTATCCAAAAGAATTCTGCAATCATCAGAAGTTAATCCTGGATCTCTTAATCTCCCGTAAATAGTCGAATGCATACCTCTTGAAATTGGGACCAAATGTGGTGTAAAAAGCAGTTCAATTTTATTTCCAGATATCAAAGATGCTACTTGTTCGATCTCTGAGGTATGTCTATGGTTTATTAATCCATATGCTGATAGACCTTCCCCACATTCTGATAAGAGTAGTTTTTGGTTTGGTTCTCGACCACCTCCAGAGGTTCCGCTTTTAGAATCAATCACTATACCTTCATTTTCAATAATTCCTTGCGAAAGATAAGGAACTAATGGAATAAGAGCAGATGTTGGATAACATCCTGGACATGCAATTAGTCTTCCTTTTGAAATAGCTTCTTTATTTATTTCAGGAAGACCGTAGACTGCCTCTTTACATAAATCATCATCATTCCTCTTATAAATTGCAGCTTCTTTTGAATATACTTTTTTCCAATCAGCTAAGGACTTATATCTGTAATCAGCAGATAAATCAATAACTTTTACTCCTCTATCTAATAATTTTCTTGTTAATGTTGAAGAAAGGCCATTTGGTAAGCAAAGCAAGGCAAAATCTGAATTTTTTGAAATATTATCTACTGAGATTTCTTCTATATAAGGATCATTATCTAGATAAATAAAAGGGAAATTATCATTCCACTTTGATCCAGATGTTTTATTTCCTCCTAAAAATGAAATTTTGTATTTTTTATTTTTCTTTAAAAGATTTACCGCTTGAATACCGCCGTAACCAGTAGCACCTACTATTGCAACATTCATATCTTTGAATTGGCAGACTTTAAGATAGGATTATAAAGTGTTGAATTAAAGGTAACTAAAACACTATTTTTCTATATTGATAGGAATAATGAAAGAAACAAGCCCCAAATCAAATAATGGAACAATTTTGGATATAAATGAAACTTTTAAAATTGAATTTGATCCTATCAGCGATGCTTTGGCAGCTATAAGAAATGGTGAATGCATAATTGTTGTAGATGATGAAAGACGAGAAAATGAAGGAGATTTAATATGTGCGGCTCAGTTTGCAACGCCCCAGCAAATTAATTTTATGGCTACTGAGGGTCGTGGACTTATATGCCTAGCTATGCAAGGTGAAAAACTAGACTCATTAGATTTACCATTAATGGTAGATAGAAATACAGATGAAAATCAAACAGCTTTTACAGTATCAATTGATGCTGGACCTGAACATAATGTCACTACCGGAATTTCCGCTGAAGACAGGGCAAAAACAATACAAGTTGCTATAAACCCAAATACAAAACCTGATGATTTAAGGAGGCCAGGACATATTTTTCCATTAAGAGCTAAAAAAGGTGGTGTATTAAAAAGGGCAGGTCATACCGAAGCGGCAGTAGATATTGCCGCAATGTCAGGTCTTTATCCCGCTGGAGTAATTTGTGAAATACAAAATCCTGACGGTTCTATGTCAAGACTTCCTCAACTTAAAGAGTATGCAAAACAGTGGGGAATGAAATTAATATCAATAGCTGATTTAATAAGTTATCGGTTTCAAACTGAGAGATTTGTATTTAGAAAATCTGATGCTGTTCTTCCAAGTATTTTTGGTAATTTTAAAGCTTATGGATATGTTAATGATCTCGATGGTTCAGAGCATGTTGCATTAGTTAAACAAAAATCATCGAAATTAAGTGAACCTGTACTAGTAAGAATGCATTCAGAGTGCTTAACTGGTGATGCTTTTGGATCATTACGTTGTGATTGTAGACCCCAGTTAGAGGCTGCTTTATCACGAATAGAAAAGGAGGAAGAAGGAGTTGTTGTTTACTTGAGACAAGAAGGAAGAGGTATTGGTCTAATAAATAAATTAAAAGCTTACAGTTTACAAGATGGTGGATTAGACACTGTAGAAGCTAATGAAAAATTAGGTTTTCCAGCTGATCTCAGAAATTATGGAGTTGGAGCACAAATTTTAACCGATTTAGGTATAAAAAAATTAAAATTACTAACCAACAATCCTAGAAAGATTGCTGGATTAGGTGGTTATGGAATAGAAGTTATTGAGAGAGTTCCTTTAGTTATTTGTCCAAACGATAATAATGCAGAATATTTGAGTGTTAAAAAAACAAAGTTAGGCCACATGATTGATGATGATAATTCTAATTCCAGTAATATTGATCCATTTATATCAATTTTTCTTGACGGAAAATATAAATCTATTGATTTAGTTCCAATAAAAAATAAAGTTATTAAATTCTGTAGTGAACAAAACATTAATATTAAACTAGAAAGTAGTCCAAGATTATTGGCGTTTTGGAACCGACCAAAATTAGTATGGAGAATTTTACATGATCAGAATAGAACCAATTCCAATATTAATGATGAGGAAATAAAGAATATAGAATTATTTATTCAGTTTTTATCCAAATATGAAAATAGTACAAAGATTGGAATTATTGTTTCTAGAAATATTGAACAGGCATTACATCCAAAAAGTAGCATCAAACTAATCAATACTAAATTCACTATAAATAACGAAATCTTATATTCTTCTACAAGAAAATTTAATCTAGATAAAGAGACATTCAGTATTGTTTTTGAGAGCTAAATTACTACTTTAGAGTTGCCTTAATAATTTTTGAACCGTTAGTAAGCTTTAGCACGACATCCATATCATCTGTCTTGCCAAAAACAGTATGAACTCCATCGAGATGAGGCTGTGGTTCATAAACTATGAAAAACTGACTACCACCTGTATCCTTTCCCGCATGAGCCATAGAAAGTGAGCCTTTTAAATGTTTGTTGGAATTAATTTCACATTTAATATTATATCCTGGGCCGCCAGTTCCAGGCATACCAGATGCACCATAACGAGTATTTGGACATCCACCCTGAGCCATAAATCCAGGAATAACCCTGTGAAATGCTAGTCCATCATAAAACCCATCACTTATCAAATTCGTGAAATTTTTAACAGTATTTGGAGCGTCATCAGCGAAAAATTCAATATTAATGTTTCCAACTTCTGTTTCAAATAAGGCTGTTGTCATGTTTTATTTGTTTAATTACATATTGATATTTTAGTAGCTAAAGCAACTTTTCAAGGTTTTCCTTAATGGTATTTAAATCTATATTTCTATTGTTATTATTGTCTCCCTCCCAATCTTCAACTTCTAGGTTTTTCTGAGGTGGTGAAATTAATAACCTATCTTCAGCTGTTTTAGGAACAAAGTTTTTTTCTACTAATTTGCATTCATAATCTAATTTAATGCAGAAATCTTTTATTTCATCAATGTTGATCATTTCAACTGTTGGCAAAGGGAAATCTTGAGCTTCCAATAAACCACAATATCTTGTTGCATCGTCCTTATCTTCAAACATAAGAACTATAGTTCTTCCCTTAAGTTCGATTGAGTGAATTCCTTCCTTATCTGTTCCTGAGTTATATAAAAGAACAAATACGTTCATGAGTATGGATTTTTCTTTTAATATAATATTTGATTAAGAATCAGAAAGTGATAGTTCTTGTAGTCTTGTATATAAAGCAATTTCTTCATCATTAATATCCGCAGGTATCACTACTAAGATTTCAACATATTGATCACCTACATTATCTTCGAAAGTTAAACCTCTACCTTTCAAACGTAACATTCTTCCTGTAGATGATTTAGGGGGCACTTGAAGTGTGACATTTCCATCAAGGGTAGGAACCTCTACTGCACAACCAAGAAGAGCATCATGAGGAAATAACTCTAATTTATAAAGAACTCTTAAACCATCAATTCTCAGTCCGCTTTCCGTTTGAACTTTTAACTGTAGATAATGATCTTTTCCTCCTCTTGCTATATTTTCAAGTCTTAATCGCCATCCATCACCAGCAAAAGGAGGAGTATCAACCTCTACTACAGTTTCATCTTCAAGCTCTATTAAAATTGAAGCTCCATTTAAGGCCTCATCAGGAGTTAATTCAATAGTTGTTTCAATATCTTGGTGTAGTTTAACTGGAGGTGGTTCTTCTGGAGAGGTTGTAGGGTATTCATAATTATTAAATTCATCGCAATCAGTATTTATGGATTCATCCTCAAATGGATCATTATCATATTCCTCGTAATACTTTTGTGAGTATTCATATCCAAATAATGAATCAAGATAATCTTGAAAATCAGGAAAACCTGTCTTGAAATTATTATTTTCGTTTTCATCCTGTATTTTTTCATCCGAAATATTTTTTCTTACATTAGGATTACGAAGATATTCGTATGCTTCGTTAATTAATTTAAATCTTTCTTCTGCATTAAGATCGTTTTTATTTAAATCTGGATGCCATTTTCTTGCCTCTATTCGAAAGGCCTTTTTAAGTTCTTTTTCATCGAAATCGGGAGATAAACCCAAAATCGACAAATAGTCTTTTTTAGAGGAAGTAGTCATTGTCCCATGGATCATCGTCCCTAGAATTACCATACCTCGAATTTCTATAATTTCTATTCATTTGATTATCCCAAGGATCATCATCCCAATAATCATCTGAGAAGAGTTCATCTTTTAATGATCCAAATGTATTTTTAATGCTTTGTAAGGGATTATTATCAATTTTCTTTTCAGCGGCAAATTTTCTGTTTAAGCCGAATAATGCTTCTTGTAAAGCACTTACTGAAATTTCTAATTCTTGAGGATCATCGTCATCTATATAATCTTCAACATCTTGAATGGCTAATTCAACAGCTCGTTGTTGTCTTTCGGCACCATAAGGGCCAAATTCTAATGAAGCATCTCTAAGTCTTCTCTCAGCTTGAGCAATAAGAGTTAAAGCACTATTTTTTCTATCAATTACAGATCTTCTTTTCCTATCTTCATTAGCTTTTTCTTTAGCTTCTTCAATTATTGAATTTATTTCTTGTTCGTTTAAATTAGAACCTCCAGAAATTGTAACTGTTTGCTTTCTTCCAGTTGTTCTATCAGTTGCACTTACTTCTAAAAGACCATTAGCATCAATATCAAATGCTACCTGGACTTGAGGTATTCCTCTAGGAGCTGGAGGTATTCCTGAAAGTCTAAACTTACCAAGAGATTTATTTTCAGAAGCTAAAGGCCTTTCTCCCTGTCGTACTTGAACAACGACTGATGATTGATTAGCTTCGGAAGTACTAAAAACATCAGATTGTCTAACTGGTATTGGAGTATTACGAGGAATGAGTACCTTCATAAGACCACCAATAGTTTCTAAACCTAAAGATAAGGGAGTAACGTCATTTAGAAGTAAATCTTGTAAATCACCACTAATAATTCCAGATTGTATCGCTGCTCCAACTGCTACTACTTCATCAGGATTAACAGATTGACAAGGATCATTTGGAACAAGAGTCTTTACTAATTGTTGAACCATTGGGATTCTTGTGCTGCCACCTACAAGAACCACCTCATCAATATCTTCAGCGTTCCATCCAGAATCATCTAAAGCTATTTGCACAGGCTCTAATAATCTATCAAGTAAATCTTGTGATAATGATTCAAATATTTTTCTATCTAAGGTTTCCTCAATATGTAACGGCCCCTCTTTAGTTGTTGTGATAAATGGTAAAGATATTTTTGTTTTTTGCAATCCTGATAATTCACATTTAGCTTTTTCAGCAGACTCAGTCAATCTCTGTAAAGCTTGTCTGTCCCTTCTTAAGTCAATATCATGCTTAGCTAGAAATTTTTCTGCAAGCCAATCAACTATTTTTGAATCAAAATTATTTCCTCCAAGCTGTGTATCACCACAAGTGGCTTTAACATCAAATACACCATTAGAAATTTTCAATAATGAAACATCAAATGTTCCTCCTCCTAAATCAAAAACTAAAACATTATTAGAAGAACTTTTTTCAAAACCATAAGCTAGAGCAGCAGCAGTAGGTTCATTTAGAATTCTATCTACTTTAATACCAGCTAATATTGCAGAATCTTTTGTAGCTTGCCTTTGTGATTCATTAAAGTAAGCAGGAACTGTAATAACTGCAGAATCAACAGTATCTCCAAGGTAGGTTTCAGCATCATTAATTAATTTTCTAATCAAAGAGCTCACTAATTCTTCTGGAGCATACTCTCTTTCTGTATTTGGACTAAGAACCCTAACGCTTCCATTGGTATTAGCCTTTACGTTATAAGGAACAGAAATACTATTCTCATCTAATTCGTCCCAGTCACTACCGATAAATCTTTTTAGGTTATAAAAGGTATTCTTAGGGTTTAGAACAAGTTGTCTTCTCGCTTGGTCTCCTATTACTATTTCCTTGTCTTTAGTAAATCCAACTATGGAAGGTGTAGTTCTAGAACCCTCAGAATTTGCAATAACAATTGGACGTCCAGCTTCTATAACTCCTACTACAGAGTTAGTAGTACCTAAATCAATTCCAACTATTTGCCCCATGATTTTAGATCGCTAAATTAAAGCAAAATTTACTAATAATTTAATTAATTTTTATCTTAGATATTTACATATAATAGTAAAAATCAAATATTTTCAACTTAATTTAAATAAATAAGATTATTTATAACTTGTTAAAAAGATTACTATGTATTTTAAAAGATTCTTTAAAGACAAAAGTGTTGCTGCAGTTAACCAAAATAAACTATTATAGAACGGAGAGAGAGGGATTCGAACCCTCGATAAAGTTGCCCCTATACAGCATTTCCAGTGCTGCGCCTTCAACCACTCGGCCACCTCTCCCGAGATAACCATTTTAACCCTTAATCAACCCATTTTTAGAGGAAAGTTATTTGAAAAAGACTTTCACAGTCAAGATTAAAAATAAGGAAACCGGAAAGGTTTACCAAGAGGAAGTTAATAATGATGATTATATACTTAAGGAATTTGAAAAGAAAGGTTTCAAACTTGCATTTTCATGTAGAAATGGTTGCTGTACAAGTTGTGCAGTTAAAATAATATCTGGGAGTTTGCAACAACCTGAAGCTATGGGTGTATCTCAAGCCTTAAAAAATAAAGGTTATGCACTACTTTGTGTAGCTAAAGCAACTTCAGATCTTGAGGTAGAAACTACATATGAAGATGAAGTTTACGATTTACAATTTGGACAATATTTTGGTAGGGGAAATACAAGAGTTGCGCCACCTTGGGAATTTGAGGAAGATTAACTATCATGTTTGATTTAAGTGAGATAGAAGAACTTGCAAATCAAGTAAAGTTATCCATTTTGTATGAAATAGCCAAAAAATCCGCTCAAATTGGAAATGAAATTTTAAAAGCTAATTACAATAAAATTCAGAAAATATCATCAAAGGGTAGGAAGGGTGATTTAGTTACCAATGTAGATTTGGAAGTTGAAAATAAAATAAAAGAATATTTATTAGAAAAGACCCCAAACATATCTATAAATGCAGAGGAATCGGGTAAATTAACCAAATCTTCGGATTTAACATGGTGTATAGACCCATTAGACGGTACAACAAATTATTCCCATGGATATCCTTTTTTTGGAACTTCTATTGGTCTTGTATATAAAAACAAGCCAATTATAGGGGCTATATCTGTACCTTATTTAAATGAACTATATTCAGCCTGTATAGGTTTAGGCTCATTCTGCAATGGTAGTAAACTTAAAGTATCCAATCCCTCTAAACTATCTGACAGTCTACTTGTAACTGGTTTCTCTTATGACAGATTTGAAACAGAGGATAATAATTATGCTGAATTTTGTTATTTAACACATAAAACTAGAGGTGTTAGAAGAGGAGGTGCAGCATCAGTAGATCTAGCCTTCGTTGCGGCAGGTAAGGTAGATGGATATTGGGAAAGAGGATTGGAGGTATGGGACCTAGCGGCCGGTGCTATTATTGTTAAGGAGGCTGGTGGCATAATTTCTGATTATCCATCAGGCGAATTTAATTTAAGTTCTGGAAGAATTTTAGCTTGTTCTCCCAGCATTGAAAATGAATTAAAAAATGAACTAGATAAAGTCTCTCCATTAAAAAAAAATCTCTATACCTAAAAATTCGTTAAATATTAAAATGACCGATATAAAGGAAATTAAATTAGTCGATGTAAAAAATAACTCAAACATCATAAATAATTTAAATAGTATTTATAAACTATGGGGATATGAAGAGGTTTCACCCTCATTCATAAATACTTTAGAGACCATAAAAGGCCGTGGCGTTATTGACGAAAATCAGGTTGTAGGAATAGTAAGTAGTAATTCATTATGTCTTAGACCAGAAATGACAACATCAATTGTTAAATTGTCATCTACTAGATTAATAAATGAGAAAAGACCTATAAGATTATTCACTAACGGAATGGTTTTTGATAAAAAACAAAATAATAAAAATTCATTTAAGTTACAAGAAAAATTGCAGAGTGGAATTGAATTAATTGGATATGATACAAAATACCCAGAAATTGAAGTTATTAATATTTTGTTTGATTCAATCGATAATATTAATTTGAAGGATGGATGTAATTTATTTCTATTAGTAAGCACCACAAAAATAATGGACTTGATACTGAACAGATATAAGAATAATAATTTTGAAGAAATTAAGAAAAGTCTGGTTAATTTTGATCAAGATAATTTATCTAAATTAGGAATAGATGAAGATGATAAATATATTCTTAAAGATCTTTTATTCACGCGAGGAGAGCCAATTGCAATATTAAAGAAATTAAAAACTATATATGGTACTAGTAAAACATTAGATGACTTAAATTTTTTGTTTGAAACATTATCAAAAATATCAAATAAATATGGTGTTAAATTGCAACTTGATCCCACTTTTCAACCTCACTTGAATTTATATGAAGGAATAGTTTTTCAACTAATAGGGGATAATGGTAAAAATAAAAGCGTAATCGCAAAAGGAGGAAGATATGATGAGTTAGTAAGATCATTTAGTCCTAACGAGAAAATATTTAATGGGATTGGATTTACAATTTCAGTAGACATTTTAAGAAATTTAATTAAGGAAGAAAAGACAGATCAAAAGAAAATTTTATTGATGTTTAAAGATTCTTATTTGTTAGAAAAAGGTATTAATGAACAAAAATTACAACAGAAAAAAGGAAATATTGCTGTCTTACATTTAAATCCATGTGATGACTTGGTTAAAGCCAATCAAATTATGAAAGAAAATAATTGTAGTGAGATTTTGTGGGTTAAATAAAACCTTTTAAAAAATTATTAAACTTTTAAATTCATATATTGTTCGGACAATACTCCTATTTGAACTTGATTAACTAGTTTTTACGAAATAATATTTAAAATGTTTGATTTTTTTTAAATGGAAAAAGGCGAAATTCGTATTAATACCGAAAATATTTTCCCAATTATCAAGAAGGCAGTATATTCTGACCATGAAATCTTTTTAAGAGAACTTGTTAGTAATGGTGTTGACGCAATTAGTAAAAGAAGAATGGCCTCTATGGCAGGTGATTGCGAGAATACTGAGGAAGCTCAAGTAAAAATAACAATTAACCGTGAATCAAATACTTTAACAATTTCCGATAATGGAATTGGTATGAATGATGAAGAAATTAAAAAGTACATAAATCAAGTTGCATTTTCTAGTGCTGAAGAATTTCTATCAAAATACAAAAAAGATAATGATGAGTTTATAGGTCATTTTGGACTAGGTTTTTATTCAAGTTTCATGGTGGCAGATAGAGTTGATATATTAACTAAGTCCGCAATTGGGGAATCAAAAGCATTCAAATGGTCTTGTGATGGATCGCCAAATTTCACGTTAGAAGAATCAGAAAGAGAGACAATTGGTACAGATGTTATTCTTCACCTACTTGAAGAAGAAAAAGAGTTTATCGAGCCTGAAAGGATCAAATCACTAATAAAAAAATATTGTGATTTTATGCCAATAGATGTCTTATTAGAAGGAGAGACAATCAATAAAAAAAATCCTCCTTGGAGAAAACAACCTAGAGAATTAAAAGATGAAGATTATATTGAGTTATATAAATACCTTTATCCTTTCCAGGGAGATCCACTGTTATGGATTCATCTAAATACAGATTATCCATATGACATACAAGGGATATTGTATTTTCCAAAGTTGTCAGGTAGAGCTGATTGGGAAAAAGGAGAAATAAAACTATTTTGCAATCAAGTATTTGTAAGTGATTCAATTAAAGAGATAGTACCAAAATACCTTTTACCTCTTAGAGGAGTTATTGACTCTACAGATATACCTCTAAATGTTAGTAGAAGTGCATTACAAACAGATAGGAAAGTAAGGTCTATATCATCATTTATCTCAAAAAAAATCGCAAATAAACTCAAGGATTTGATAAAAAATTCTCCAGAATTTTATGCAGAAATATGGGATTCAATCTCTGCTTTTATTAAAATTGGTGCTATCGAAGATGATAAATTTGCTGATTTAGTCAATAACAGTATAATTTTCGAAACAATAATAAACTCAGAGAAAGACGTAACTAAAGATATTGAAAATAAATCCCTCATCAAATCCAATGATAAATATTTTACAACTCTCGCAAATTACAAAGAGCGAAATAAATTAACTGATTCTAAAAAAATAATTTATTGTTCAGATTTGATTTCACAGTCTAGTGCATTAAATATCTGTTTATCTAATAATAAAGAAGTTATCAAATCAGATCCCTTAATTGACGCACAATTTCTTCCATGGTTGGAAAGTAAAAATGAAGATTATCAATTCCAAAGAGTAGATTCAGAAATAAATGAACTAGAAGATAAAGAATCTAAAGAAATTGTAGATAAGGATGGCAAATCAAATTCAGATAATCTTAGAGATACGATAGTTAAGGCCCTTAACAATGAGAAAGTAACAGTTAAAGTGCAGTCACTTTCAAGTAAAGATGCTCCACCAGCGATGATCTTGCTTCCAGAACAAATGAGAAGAATTAATGATATGGGCGCTTACATGGAACAAAAGATGCCTGGCTTACCTGAATATCATGTGCTCTTAATTAACAAAGAACATCCACTTATTGTTGGTCTTAATAAAATTACAGGCAACAAAATAATTATTGATAAAAAAGATCCTATTGAGAATCCATTGGCATCTAAAATTGCTAATCATGTTTACGATATGGCTAAGCTTTCCGTTGGTGGATTAGATCAAGAACAGATAATTAATTTACAAAATAATAATGCCGAATTAATTTCAGAATTACTTAATTCAACAAATTGAGTCATGTGTTAGAATTTTTAAAGATATAACTTAATAAATATGTCAAGAGTTTGCGAACTGACCGGTGCAAAAGCTAATAACGGGATGGCAGTGAGTCACTCACATATTCGTACAAAAAAATTGCAACAAGTTAATCTCCAAAAAAGGAGACTTTGGTGGGAAGAAGGCAAAAAATGGGTGAATATTAAAATTAGCACCAAAGCACTAAAGTCTATACAAAAAGTAGGTTTAGATAAATTTGCTAAATCAAATGGAGTTGATTTAAATAAATTCTAAATTTAATGAGAAATTTAGTTGTTATTATTATATTAATATCTTTTATTTTTTTATTTAATTGTAATTCAGTAATCGCCTTTGACTTTGCTCCTGAGGTTGGAGATATAGCTCCAAACTTTCAATTAGAAGGTTTTAATAAAAACAAAAAATCAAAAAATATTTGGAAATTAAATGATTTTCAAGGTAAGTGGCTTGTTATGTATTTTTATCCAAAGGATTTTACCGCAGGTTGCACTCTTGAAGCTAAAGGTTTTTCGGAATTAAAAAAAGATTTTTCAAAATATAATGCTGAAATTGTTGGTATTAGTGCTGATAATGAAGATTCTCATGAAAGTTTCTGCAGCAAGAAATCTATAAACTACACTTTATTATCCGATCCTGAAGGAATTATTAGCAATAAATATGGTTCTTGGATTCCTCCATTTTCAGATAGAAATACTTTTTTGATATCTCCAGAAGGGAAAATTTCTTATAGGTGGATAAGTGTTTTACCTATAAATCATGCCAAAGAAGTACTTAATGTACTAAAGAAAAAAATATAAATTTTGCACGAACTTTCATTTGGAACTTGGTTAATTCACATTTCTTCGGTCATTGAATGGATATTTACTATCTTTGTTATATACAAAATTTCTACATATAAAAAATACAATATTTTTTTTTGGTTAAGCTTAGCTATGGTTCCAAACTTAATAGGAGCTATGTGCGCTATTACTTGGCATATCTATGATAATCAAGATGTATTGTATGGATTAGTAACGCTTCAAGGGATATTTACATTTATTGGTAATTCAACATTAGCTTTCGCATCATTCACTATTTTTAAAAAGGAAGAGACTTATGAATGATTTATTTTTGAAATTTATAGAAAAATTAGGTTCCATCGATAACACATTATTGTTCGCAGTATCAATAATTCCATATGCAATATTTTTGTTTTATATATATAAAATCAAATCTGTTAATATTTTTGTAAAGACAGGATTTTCCTTAACTGTTTTTTTCGTATTCATAACTATATTGGTATCTATCTTCACACTAAATTACTATGATAAAACCCTTGTTGAGATTGACTTCCTACATGGCTTTGCAGAATTCTTCCTAACTCTAAGTGATTTTGTTATTTTGTTTGGATTTATAAAGTTTTTAAATAGCTTAGAAGTAAACAACTCTTAAGACCTTTTACAATTTTGTGTTTTTTAGGTAAAAGTATTAGAGAATATATAAAAATAACGATTTTTTATGTTTACTACATTATTTGCAGCTGCAGATCCAGCAACTTTTTCTTGGTCTCCAAAGTGTGCCGTCGTAATGATTGCATGTAATGTTTTTGCTTATGCAATTGCTAGAGCAACAATAAGAAAACCTAATGAAGGATTTGAAATACCTAATTCAAAATTCTATGGCGGTTTAAGTCACGCATCAGTTGTAGGTGCTAATTGCCTAGGTCATATTTTCGGAATTGGAGCAATCTTAGGATTAGCCTCACGTGGTGTTTTATAAAAATTTATTAATTAAATTTTTAATTATCTAACTTAAATTTTTTAACAATTTTATCTGCCATCTGATCAGGCATAAGTCCTAATTTTTCTTTACTCTGATCAGGTGAAGCATGATCAACTAAAACATCAGGTATTCCTATTCTGTATACAGGAATATTTATTTCATTATCGTTTAATAATTCAACTATTGCGGAACCAAATCCACCTATTAAAGTTCCTTCTTCCATAGTTACAACTTTTTGAATCCTACTTGCTAAAGGCATAATAAGATTTTTATCAAGAGGTTTCACAAATCTTGCATTAATAAGACATGCATTAATGTTCATATTTTTAAGTATCTTTGCTGTTTCGATAGCTGATGCGACCATTGAACCATAAGCAATAATTAAAATATCCTCTCCTTCTTCAAGTATTTCAGCTTCTCCTATATTTAAAGGTTCCCAACCCTCATCCATAACAGCCACTCCTAACCCAGAGCCTCTGGGTATTCTTAGTGCTGTAGGACCTTTATGGTTTATTGAAGTTATTAACATTCTCTGTAATTCTGACTCATCTTTTGGGGCCATCAATACAAAATTAGGTATAGATCTCATATAACTGATATCGTACTGACCCTGGTGAGTAGGACCGTCAGCTCCAACTATCCCAGCTCTATCAAGTACGAATGATACAGGTAAATTTTGTATCCCTACATCATGAATTAGTTGATCGAAAGCGCGTTGAAGAAAAGTACTATAAATAGCTACAACAGGTTTAAGACCATCGCATGACATTCCTGCCGCAAGAGTAACTGCATGTTGTTCTGCTATACCTACATCGATATATTGCTCTGGAATATTTCTTTGCAATATATCTAAACCGGTACCTGTAGCCATTGCAGCTGTAATGCCAACTACTTTGCTATCTTGTTCACATATTTTCAATAAGGTTTGACCAAATATTTTACTATAACTTACAGGCTTAGGTTTCTTTGATGGAATAGATTTCCCAGTGGTCAGATCAAATGCAGACTGTGCATGATATCCTACCTGGTCAGCTTCTGCATAAGGATAACCCTTCCCTTTTGTTGTAACAACATGAACAAGTACAGGTTTTTTAAGTTTATGAGCAGCATTAAAAGTATTAACTAAATTTCCAATATCATGACCGTCAATTGGACCCATATATGTAAATCCAAGTTCTTCAAAAACAGCACCAACCTTAGGCACAGCCAATCGTCTAACGCTTCCTTTAATATTTTTTAATTCTTCTGGAATATCCTTACCAATTAAGGGAATATTTTTTACACTTTCTTGAACACTATCGGATAAAAATTGTAATGGCGGACTAACTCTTACCTTATTTAAGTAAGATGAAAGGGCTCCAACCGGAGGTGAAATAGACATATCATTATCGTTTAATACAACAACTAAAGGAGTATTTGGTAAGTGTCCTGCATGATTTATAGCTTCTAATGCCATTCCTCCAGTTAATGCTCCATCTCCAATAACAGCAACACATTTATAATTCTCACCTTTTCTGTCTCTTGCTATTGCCATTCCTAAAGCAGCAGAAATAGAAGTGCTTGCATGTCCAGCACCAAAATGATCAAATTTACTTTCACTTCTTTTTAGATATCCAGCTACCCCATTTTGTTGTCTAAGGGAATCAAATTGACTGAAACGTCCTGTTATTAATTTATGAGGATAACCTTGATGTCCTACATCCCAAACAACTTTGTCGAAATCCAGATCAAGAGTTTGATATAAAGCCAACGTAAGCTCAACCACACCTAAACCAGGGCCAAGATGTCCACCGCTAGTAGATACTACTTGAAGGTGTCTTTCTCTAATTTGACAAGCAATTTCCTCTAATTGTGAAACTGTTAAGCCATGAAGTTGATTTGGATGACTTAACTCACTTAAAAGCATTTAACAAAAATTGGTATCTATCTAATCTAAAACGTCGAGGTGCAAAATGAGTATTTTTTTGGAAATAGATCATGTAATGTTTTATTAGATTAATAATTAATGCTAAAAGTATATATATGAATGATTATTTTGAAAAAATACTTCAAGCTGAAGTCTATGAAGTAGCAAAAAAAACGCCCCTAGAAAAAGCTCATAATTTAAGTAATACACTTAATAATGAAGTTTTTCTAAAAAGAGAAGATCTTCAAGATGTATTTTCATTCAAAGTAAGAGGTGCATATAACAAAATGAGGAAGCTCACCAATTCCCAACTTTCTAAGGGAGTAATTACTTCAAGTGCTGGTAATCATGCTCAAGGTGTTGCTCTTAGTGCTCTAAAGCTAAATTGCCAAGCGACAATATTAATGCCCATTACAACACCTCTAGTAAAAGTTAATGCTGTGAAAAAGTTAAAAGCTAAAGTTATATTATTTGGTGATAATTATGATGAAACTTATAAAGAAGCATTAAGGATTAGCAAAGAAAGAAATTTATGTTTTATACATCCCTTTGATGATCCAGATGTAATAGCAGGACAAGGAACTATAGCTATTGAACTTGAACAGCAACTAAAAGAAAAACCCTATGCAATTTATATTGCTGTTGGTGGTGGTGGATTGATATCAGGAATATCCTTATATATTAAAAAAATATGGCCTGAAGTAAAAATAATTGGGGTAGAGCCTGAAGATGCAGACGCTATGACAAAATCTTTGGAAGAATCAAAAATTGTGGAATTATCTTCTGTTGGTCAATTTGCAGATGGAGTGGCGGTTAAAAAAATTGGTAAAAATACTTTTGATATTGGCAGAAAATATATAGATAAGATGATTACAGTTAATACTGATGAAATATGTGCAGCTATAAAAGATGTTTTTGAGGACACCAGATCAATACTAGAACCTGCAGGAGCATTATCAATTGCAGGGATGAAAAAAGATATTTTAAATTCGAATCATTCAAATAAAAAAATGGTTGCGATTGCATGTGGTGCAAATATGAATTTTGAGCGGCTTAGATTTGTCGCAGAAAGAGCAGAACTTGGTGAGTGTAAAGAAGTAATGATGGCTGTTGAGATTCCTGAACGTGCTGGAAGTTTAATTGCTTTTTGTAAGTTACTTGATAATAGAAATTTAACTGAATTTAGCTACAGGATGTCGAATTCTAAGAATGCCCAGATCTTTGTAGGAGTTCAAGTCTATGGATTAAATGATAAAAAAAATCTTTTAAATTTATTTAGTAATTCGGAGTACTCATTTATTGACATAAGTGATGATGAATTATCTAAAAATCATCTAAGACATATGGTAGGTGGAAGATTACCAAAGAATTTTAAAGAAATGGATAATAGAAACTTTGTTGAGCTTTTATACAGATTTGAGTTTCCTGAAAGGCCTGGCGCATTAATAAACTTCTTAAATAATATGAAATCTAATTGGTCTATAAGCGTGTTTCACTATAGGAATTATGGAGCTGATGTTGGGAAAATTGTTATTGGAGTTTTAATCGATAAAAATGAGATTTTAGAGTGGAACAAATTTGTAAGAATTCTAGGCTATAAATTTTGGGATGAAACTCATAACGATACATATAAATTATTCCTTGGTGCATCAGATTAAATTTAAGGTAAATTAGGGAAGATTTCGGTAATTAAAATCAATCAATCTGATCCAAATACAACGCCAATATCTGATATAGATCTAGTTACTAAAGTTGAAGCTGTTCTATATTTGAAAGGCAGACCAATAACAAAAAAGGATCTTTCAGAAATTACTAATTCTGATATAAACTCAATAAATGATGCAATTAAAGATTTAAAAAATAAATACTCTAATCCCAACTCAGCTATTGAATTAAATGCAGTTAATAACAGTTTTTCTCTCGAACTAAAATCTAGTCTTAATGAATTCGTCGATGATTTACTTCCTTCTGATTTGAAAACATCCGAATTAAGGACATTGGCTACTATTGCAATCAAAAAAAAGATCCTACAATCGGATCTTATACTTCTTAGAGGTTCAGGTGCTTATGATCATATTAAAGAATTATTAGAAAAGAAATTTATCGTCAAACGAAAGCAAAAAGATGGGAGATCGTATTGGTTATCATTATCAGAAAAGTTTTTTCAAACTTTTGCTGTAAGTAATGAATATCTCTCTAATATAGGAAGCAGTGATAATAAGCAGCAATAATAAGTAAATGTTAGGATATATTAAATTACGTCAAGATAATGTTATCTGAGATTTTTGCAGTTCTGGGTCAAACTTTATCAATTTATTCTTTCATATTGATAATAAGAATTTTACTTACATGGTTTCCAGGTATTGATTGGAGTAACGGTGTTTTATCTGCATTAACTTCTATCACAGATCCTTATTTAAACATTTTTAGAGGTATTATCCCTCCAATAGGTGGATTTGATATTTCATCCTTATTAGCTTTTTTACTTTTAAATGTCATACAAAATTTAATTACAAATCTCCAGTATGCAAGCTTAGGTTATAGCTGAACTTATCTATCATCTCCAGAACCTCTTATCTTTCCTTTAGCAGCTCTTAATTTTAATTTTTCAAGGTTTTGTAATGCAACATCCTCTAAATTGAAATTTAATTCTGTACAAAGATTTGATATGTACCACAAAACATCTCCTAACTCTTTTTTAATACCTAATTTTGATTCGTTATCAAATATTCCATTTTTATCTCTTATAACCTTTTTCACTTTTTCTGCCACCTCACCAGCCTCTCCAACTAAACCAAGAGTTGGATAAATATTATTTGAGCCTAAATCTGGATATTGTGCTGTTTCTCTAGCTTTTTTCTGATAAGTTTTAAAATCCATGACTTAAATAACTCACTTTGGGTATGGTAAATTTATTTATATCTAGCAATATTATCTATATATGTCGAATATTGATTTAAAAAGAAGAACAAAAATCGTAGCAACTATTGGCCCTGCAACTCAATCTGAAAAGATAATTACAAATTTAATTAAAGCTGGAGTAACAACATTCAGATTAAATTTCTCACATGGAGATCATAAAGATCATGCTGAGAGAATAAAAACCATAAGGGAAGTATCAAAAAAGTTAGAAATAGATATTGGAATATTGCAAGATCTTCAAGGACCTAAAATACGATTAGGGCGATTTAAAGATGGTCCAGTAAAAGTTAAAAAAGGCGATAAATTCACACTGACATCAAATGAAGTCGATTGTACAAATACTATTGCAAATGTAACCTACGACAAACTTTCTCAAGAAGTTAGCGAAGGGAAAAGAATACTTTTAGATGATGGAAAAATAGAAATGATTGTAGAAAAAGTTGATAAAAAATCTAATAATTTGGATTGCATTGTAACTGTAGGCGGGGTTCTTTCAAACAATAAAGGTGTAAATTTTCCAGATGTTCAATTATCAGTAAAAGCATTAACAAAAAAAGATAAAGAGGATTTAAAATTCGGTTTATCTGAAGGAGTTGATTGGATAGCACTAAGTTTCGTAAGAAATCCATCCGATATAAATGAGATAAAAGATTTAATAAACAAAAATGGGCATTCAACTCCTGTAGTCGCAAAAATAGAAAAATTTGAAGCAATTGATCAGATTGATTCAGTATTACCTTTATGTGATGGAGTTATGGTTGCAAGAGGTGATTTAGGAGTAGAAATGCCTGCTGAAGAAGTTCCTCTTTTACAAAAGGAATTAATAAGAAAAGCAAATACATTAGGTATCCCAATAATTACAGCGACTCAAATGCTGGATTCTATGGCTTCTAACCCAAGACCAACAAGGGCCGAAGTGAGTGATGTTGCAAATGCAATTCTGGATGGTACAGATGCTGTAATGCTTTCAAACGAAACTGCAGTTGGCGATTATCCTGTAGAGGCAGTTGAAACGATGGCAACAATAGCAAGAAGAATTGAAAGGGATTATCCACTTAAGGCTATTGAAAGCCACTTACCCAGTACGATCCCAAATGCTATTAGTGCAGCAGTAAGTAATATAGCTAGACAACTTGATGCAGGAGCTATAATCCCTTTAACTAAATCAGGTTCTACCGCTCGAAATGTAAGTAAGTTCAGACCACCAACACCTATCTTGGCAACTACTACAGAGAGAAGTGTAGCGAGAAGATTGCAACTTGTTTGGGGAGTTACTCCCATAGTAGTTAAAAATGATGAAAGAACGGCAAAAACTTTTAGTTTAGCTATGCAAATTGCTCAGGAAATGGGGATCTTAAATCAAGGAGATTTAGTTGTTCAAACTGCAGGCACATTAACAGGTATTAGCGGCTCTACAGATTTAATAAAAGTCGGTTTAGTGAGAAAGATTGTATCAAGAGGAATTTCAATAGGGGAAATCGGAGTTACAGGTAAAGCAAGAATAATAAAAAATAATCTTGATATGTCCTTAATTTGTCCAGGAGAAATATTATTTGTTCCCGAGGAATTAATGAAAAATATTCCACTTAGTAAAAATATTGCGGGCATTGTTACAAATCAAAATGTAAATGATGTTTATGGTTTGTTTAATAAAAATAATAAAAAAATTTCTACAATTTGTAATTTAGAAAATATGGATAATCATCAAATTAGCAATGGCGACCTTGTTACACTGCAGCTGAATGAAGGTGTTATATACATGGGCCAAATTGAAGATGATGAATCAATAGATAAATATAAATATGTCTAGGAATATCTCAATAAAAGAAGCCTTAGGCATGGCCACAAAAACCTTGGTTTCGAACAAATTGAGAAGTTCGTTAACAATGCTTGGGATTATTATAGGAAATGCATCAGTTATTACACTTGTTGGACTTGGAAGAGGTGCTCAAACATTAGCAAAAAACCAATTAAGTAATTTAGGTGCAAATGTTTTATTCATTGTTCCTGGAAATAATGATACAAGAAGAAGAGGTATTTCATTTCCTAAAAACCTAGTTTTAGAAGATGCATTAGCAATAAGCAACCAAGTCCCAACAGTTAAAAAAGTTGCTCCTCAAATCTCTGCTAACGAAATAGTGCAATCAAATTCTAAAAGCCTTAATATTTCAATTGCTGGAGTTACTCCTGAATTTCTTGAAGTAAGAAGCTTTGAAGTAGAAAAGGGAAGATTTTTATCAAAAAGTGATGTTAATAGTGCAAGAAGTTATGTTGTAATAGGTCCTGATCTTAAAGACGAATTTTTCAGAGATGAATCTTCATCACTTGGAAAAAAAATCAGAATTAAAGACCACACTTATGAAATTATCGGAATATTAAAACCAAAAGGTGCTGTATTTGGAAGTAATCAAGACAAAAATGCTTATATTCCATTAACCACCATGGTCAATAGGATTACAGGGAAGGACCCAACATATGGAGTAAGTTTAAGCTTCATTAGTGTTGAAGCGATAAATAAAAATGCAACTAGTGCCGCTAAATTTCAGATTACTAACTTATTAAGGCAAAGACATAAAATAATTAGAGATGATGACTTTGCGGTTAGATCACAAGAAGATGCATTGAATATAGTAACCAACATAACAAGTGGACTAACGTTTTTATTGGCTGGTATTGGGGCAGTATCTTTAGTTGTTGGAGGCATAGGAATCATGAATATTATGCTCGTTTCTGTAAGCGAAAGGACTGAAGAGATTGGACTTAGAAAAGCTATAGGAGCTAAACAATCAGATATATTAATTCAATTTTTAATTGAGGCATTGATTTTATCTACAATTGGAGGATTAATTGGAACAACAACGGGATTATCAGGTGTTTTTCTTTTATCTCTGATAACACCACTTCCTGCATCAGTAGGAATTACTACTACTTTTTCTACCATGATCATTTCAGGATCAATAGGCTTAATCTTTGGCGTTTTACCTGCAAAAAGAGCCTCTAAATTAGATCCAATTGTTGCATTGAGAAGTTTATAAATAGAATTTATAAGAATGCTCAATTTTTATAAATTAATTGAGATACTGGTGAGTCTTCAATCACTAGTAATAACATCAATGATATCTGTTTATATTCCACTACCCTTTATCTATAATTCTAGTAATAACTTTGAGTTGCCTATCACATGGCAAATTCCAACCATAATTTTATTAACACTTATATTTCACAAAAAAGTTGTTTTTAGAGCATTTTCTATATATGTAATTTTGGGGTTATTTATAATTCCTGTTTTTCATCAAGGAGGTTCAATAGGTTATTTGCTCACTCCAAATTTTGGCTATTTATTAGGTATATATCCATTAATCAAAATAATTGATAATTTAAATACTAGAAATGTAATTAAAGTTGGAAACTTCATAAAAAATGGATTTTTAGCAA
>CACFEJ010000005.1 GCA_902565305.1 uncultured Prochlorococcus sp. | reverse complement strand
AAAGAATGCAGAAAGAGCTTCCATTCATTAAATCTGAATGGATAAGGGATGGAGATACACAACAGTTTCTAAAATACCTTGGCAATCTCTCAAAAGAAGTATGGACTGCATCTTTCGTAAAATACAAAGGGATTGAATTTACTTCTATCTCGAAGAATGATGAGATCTAAAGATATTAAAAATATTTTCTTTTCAAAGAATTTCTTTCTTTACAATATTATTTTCCCTTGCAACTCTAAAACAGTTTCTGCCATTACCAAAATCAATTGAGGAATAGTCAAAATCATTTTTAATATGCAAGGCACAATTGCCTTCAATACATATACAAGATTCAATTATTTCTCTCTGAATAACATCATTAACGTAAGGTTCCCTCTCTTTCTCTTCATCGAAATGCGGGCAGGCAATTCCTTCAACTATGCCTAAGCAATCGATTATGGCTAATTCTTTTGCATAAGAATCAGTTATACCTTTATCAAACCAACAAATAGCCCCAGCACTTACACCACTCATTACAATTCCTTTTTCATAAGCATTTCGCAAAATTTTATGTAAATTCCATTCTTTCCAAACAGCTAACATACTTTTTGTATTTCCTCCGCCAACATAAATGATATCTTGAGTTAAAACTTTCTCTTCTAAGTTTTCTGTTCTAGAGAAGAAATCAATATGGCTTGTTATACAATCAAGTTTAGAAAATGCTCTATAAAAATTTAGTTTGTACAAACTACTATCGCCAGATGCTGTTGGAATAAAGCAAATTTTTGGTCTTTTTTTATTACTTAAAGAAACTATATATTTTTCAATTTCAAGAGAGCCTAATGAACGTCCAAACCCTCCTCCCCCAATTGCGACTATATTTTTACTAGGCATATTAAATAAAAGATTTGTATATGAATTTAAGACAAATCACCATTAAAGATCAACTGGAATTAAAGAAGGTTTATTTTGATTCAATTCAATCTTTAGATGAAAAAATTTATAGTAAAGAACAAAAAAGAGCATGGTCAAGCCAAGCTTGGAATAACCCAATTTTTGATAAGTCAATATTAAAAGGAAAAGGATGGCTTATAAGTAAACAAGGAGTTATTATAGCTTTTGCCACAAGATATCCCACTGATAGAATTGCGCTATTTTACTGTAAAGGTAAATTACAACGAAAAGGATACGGATCTAAGTTACTTCATAAATTAGAAGATGAAGCAAAGAAAGAAGGTTTAGAATCCCTTTATACTGAAGCGAGCTTAATAAGTTATGAATTATTTCTTAAAAATGAATGGGAAATTATACGTAAAGAAAAAGTCATTATAAATAACATTTTTTTTGAAAGATATAAAATGACTAAAATTATAAAACTTAATTAATTAATAATGTCTAGCAAAAGCAAGGGATTAATCCTGATTCAAAGAGTTCTAATTTGGGCATTATACTTTTTTGCAGGATTTATACTTTATTCAAACCAAGGTATTTTGCCTTCATTGATAATTACTTTCTCAAGAATTATTTATCCATTATCTATTTTTTGGTTACAAATAAGAATTAAAAAAAGAACCAATTTTCTGCCTATTGATTCAAAAATGACAACTTCGCAATTGTGGTTTAATTTATTACCCGTTATTGCATCTCTTTTAACTGTTATTTTTTCTTTAACTAATTCTTTCTTATATATCCTAGGAAAATTAATTAACTCTTAAATAAATTAATCATTATTTATTAGCCTTAGAAATTTCTCTCATAAAAAACATAATGTAAAGAAATTTGCCTTTTACTTATATTTGTTTAGATTTTAAATAGTGATCAATAAAATCATGAAAAATATTTCATTAAAGGGAAATATTAATTTTGATAAAAAAAAAGATATAAATGATTATGAATTATTCTCTTTAAAAATCACAGATAGTTTATATAAAAAAGATATTGGGAAATTCCTTGAGACTCTCTCTTCTCACTTTATTTAGGAAAATATTCTTTTTCTGATCTTCAAATTCAAACAGTCCCATTAATAAATAAGTATTTGAGGGATAATAAGTAAAACCTTAAGAATACTCCAATGCAATTATTTCTTGCTGACTGCCAATTCCCAGATATTGAGAATCAAGTGAAAGCTTATCAATTATTTGTAGAAGCATGGGAAAACGGTGAAATTGCAAAATCAGATAAAACAGATAAATTTGAGATGTTATTTAGAGTTCATGCTCCAGGGGAGGGTAGAGTAGTTTGTCTATGTAAGGCAGAGAGTGATAAAGAAATTTTCGAGCATTTCGCTCCATGGAGAGCCAAATTCGGCATTCATATGGAATTTACACCTGTAATAAGTTGTCAAAATGTTGTTGATTACCATAAAGATTTGTTCAAAACTTTAGGGTAATTAGCTTAAATCTAAAATTTATCGTGATTAAACCTTTTTCCAATCTAATTTATAAAAAAAAAGATAAAAATTTTCCTTCTTCAAAAAATAAGCTGAAGAAAGAAGAAAACGTCAAATCTAAACCATTAATAATATTTGGTTTTATCATCTCATTAACTTCCATCTTTTTACTTTTATTTACAATTAATAATAAATTTGGATGATATATGAGTAATTAGAACTATTTATTACCTGGGAACAATTATGTTCTATTATTAATTTAAAAATAACTAACTAAATGGCGTTTAAAGAAGGGGGGATGGCATCGGGCCTTTTAATCATCGCAGTATCAATAGTTTTTGCTGCCGGTTTTGGATTTTTAGTTTTGCATTTTGTACCTGGAACTCCATTTTAGGTTATCCAACTAAATTTGGTTCACAAAATAACTTAAACATTAACAGATTCTAAATCCTGCATTTGATTATCAACAGAATTAGATTTCTTTTTTAATCTATAGGCATAAACTAATGATCCTAAAGCTATGGTACTAGAGGCAAAAATCCCCGATATGAGTATCAAGGCAAAAAGACCTCCTATTAGTCCCCCTTTTAATCTAAGCAAATTTGATTTAATTAAAAGTATTGATAAAAAAACAATAGTAGCTTTAAGGGAAGAGATTTTCAAAAAAGTAAATGGATAAAAAGGATTCAACAACATTTCTTTGGCGTAATATAATTTAAATCAATTCTAAAAATAAATTTAAAAAACCGCATAAAAAAAGACTCAAATGAGTCTTTTAAAATCTTTATAAATTATGATGATTTATGCATCAGGGTCAAAATTCTTTAGGTTTGGACCCGCCACAAGACCAACAAGACCAAAAAGAACTAAAGAACCAATTCCAAAGCCTGCTGCCCATGGATTGAAACCGCCTAAAGCAAAAGAAGCTAATAAATTCATGATTTTAAAACATAATATCTCCGAGTTAGCATACAGATTTTTATGAAAAATATACCTATATTGAGACATTTCTTCGTAATTATTAGAATCGTTTAACTATCCATTTATAAATAATCCACAAAATTTTTATTATTTGTTTTATTATCGAGGCATTATTATTTTGTTGGCGCACTTTAAGACCATTAAAACTTTTTTTCTAATGATTTCCAACTATACCTTTATTTATGATGGAGAATGCCCATTCTGTAATCATTTTGCTGAGCTCCTAGAGATCAAAAGCAAGTTAAATAATATTAAAATTCTTGATGGTCGTAAAAATTTAACTCTGATTAAATCCCTCCTAGATAAAGGTTATGACCTAGATAAAGGAGCTATTCTCCTGAAAGATGAAGATATCTTTCATGGGGCAGATGCAATTAATACTATTTGCAAACAGATAAATAATCCCTCAAGTAGTCTACTTTTGTTACTTTCTAGAGTATTTAAATCTAATAAACGAACAAATTTAATATTTCCTTTACTAGTCAGAGCTAGAAGATTGGCATTGATATCAAAAGGTATATCAATATCCCTAGTTTAAAAATAAAAACTTTCTAAATATTAAATAACATATTTATAAGCTTCTGTATCAATAAATGATAATTAATTATTTCTTAGCTAGAACTAGGTGGTAACAACAAGTATTAAATGATAGAAAACTTCAATCCCTTTATTTCATTGGGCGGTGATAACCAAAAAGTTAATCATATGGCTGAAGCGGCACTTGAAATGAATTTAACTTGCAATGATTTAAAGAAGGATTTAAATTTAACTGATGGTGATGTAGTTGATATGTTGCAACTAGTCATGGATAGGTTTAAAAATAGTAATTAAGTAGATATCGTAATTAATTAATCACTATATATCTATTATTTTTTTAATGAAAACAGTACAAATTGAGTTTTCGAAATATCAATTAGTTAACTTTTTATGGCCTGAATTAATAGAAGACTACGGATTTGATAAAGCCAGAAAAATAGTTTCTCAAGCTATTGACTTACAAAAAATGAATGGGACTAAAAATAGTACCATCCCAATTATATTTTCAAGAACAGGAGGATTAGCTCTAATACCAATACAAATGCTAGAAAAAGAAAACTTTGAAATTAGTTATAAAGATAATCAAGTTTTAATATTTAATCTAAAAAGCAAGTCATTTCAAATCTTAAATGAGACAAACTAATCTAAATTAGTAACTTCTCGATAAAGCCAAAATTACCTTATAGTCTAATTAAACAATTAATGATTAATGACTTTTGAAGCTACCTACCTTGGTTCGAATGGTTGGCTTATAAAATTTAAAAAAACCAATTTAATTATTGATCCTTGGCTCAAAGGAGATTTAATATTTCCTCCAGGTGAGTGGTTTTTTAAAGGATCATTAGAAGAAGAAATTCCAATAGATAAAAAAATAGATATTATTTTGTTAACCCAAGGATTACCTGACCACTGTCATGTTCCAACATTAGAAATGTTCAGAAAGGATATTCCTATAATTTGCCCTAAAAGTGCTGTTGAAACATTAAAAAAAATTGGTTTTAGTTCAATTAAAGTACTTAAGCCGACTGAAAAGACAAATCTTTTTTATTTAAGTTTTGAAGCAACTGCTGGGGCTCCAGTGCCACAAATAGAAAACGGATATATTGTTAAAGACGATCAAGATAATGGGTTTTATATAGAACCCCATGGATATCTTGATGAAAATTTAAACAAGCAACGTCTTGATGCAGTCATTACACCTACAAAAAATTTAGAATTACCCCTAGTTGGTTCTTTTGTAAAAGGTGCTGATGTAATCCCAAAATTGATAAACAAATTCAATCCAAAATATATACTTTCAAGTACCATAGGCGGAGATGCAAAATATTCAGGTTTTTTAAATAATTTTATTTCAGTTCAGGATATTGAAGAGGAATTAGATTGTAATCTTGTAGATCTAAAAAGTATGCAATCTATTATGATATAAATCGATCCAAAAAGATTTTTAATTAAGTCATTTAACTTGAAAGTAAATCTATTTTAAAAGGAGCTAAAAAAATTCATTCATTTTTTACTACCTCAATACTTTTATTAGCTTTAAATAGTTGCTATGTATGTGAAAATTCAAAGCTTAATCTTGTGATGAGAAATAATATTAATGGTGACTTTTCAATAGTAGAAGAGATATCTGAGTTAAAGCCAGGAGCATTTATAAATATTAATTGGAATAAAAAAAAGCTTATGCTTCCATATTCTCTAAGAAAAGATTATATTTCCTTTACAGATAAAAAATGGGACTGGAGATACCAATTTAATAAGGACGGATCGCCTGATATTAATAATCCTTCTTTATACGAAATACTTCCTTCAGGGAAAGTTAAAGCACATTACTGTCAATCAGAAGATCAAAGTTCTAACTTATAATTTCAAATAAATATTCTAGATTTTTTAACTTCCGAAATTCTTTTTAAAGATGAACAATCCAGTAGGCCAAAAAAGTATTTCAAGATATGTAAAACTTAAAGATTACAAAGTTTTTGATTATGAGATTCCAGAAATCTTTTTGGACTTCGTAATTAAGAAAAATGCCGTGAATGTTACGACCAAACTAAAATTGGTAAAAAAAAATAAGAATGTCAGAAATCTAATTCTAGATGGTACGGATATATTAATAAAAAAAATATTTATAGATGATTTATTACTAGAAGAGGAATACTACAAACAACAAAAAAATAACTTAAAAATTAAAAATATAAATAAAGATAATTTTTTATTAAAAATAGAAGGAATAATTAAACCAAAGGAAAATACATCCCTTTTAGGAATGTATGAGAGTAATGGAATTATAACTACACAATGCGAGGCAGAGGGATTTAGAAGAATAAGTTTTCACTCTGATAGACCTGATATTCTAAGCAAATACACTGTGAGAATAGAGGCCGACAAGAATGATTATCCCGTTTTACTTTCAAATGGTAATATCTTAAAAGAAAATGATCTTACAAATAACCGACATGAAATAATTTGGGAAGACCCATATCCAAAACCCTCATATCTATTTGCATTAGTAGCGGGTAAACTTAATTGTGTAAAAGATAATTTCATAACAAAATCGAATAAAAAAGTAAAAATAAATATTTATGTTGAATATGGTGATGAAAAATATGTCCAACATGCAATAAGTTCCTTACAGAAATCCATGAGATGGGACGAAGATAAATTTAACCTTGAATACGATTTGTCATTGTTCAATATAGTTGCAATAAGGCACTTTAATATGGGAGCAATGGAAAATAAAAGTCTCAATATTTTCAACTCAAAACTAATACTCGCTAATTCTGAAACAACAACTGATGAGGAATTAGAGAGAATAGAGGGTGTCATCGCCCATGAATACTTCCATAATTGGACTGGTAATAGAGTGACTTGTAGGGATTGGTTTCAATTATCTCTTAAAGAGGGTTTAACAGTTTTCAGAGATCAACAGTTCACAGCAGACCTTCATAATCATGAAATCAAGAGACTTGAGGATGCAAAATTTCTTAGAAGAAATCAATTTAGAGAGGATTCTGGTCCAACATCACATCCTGTAATGCCAGAAAGATACCAAGAAATAGACAATTTCTACACAACTACGATTTACGAAAAAGGAGCAGAAATAATTAGAATGATTAACAAGCTTGTAAAAGATGAAAATTTCTATAAAGGATTTAGTAATTACATCTCAACATTTGATGGAAAGGCAGCAACAATAGACCAATTTGTCGAAAAAATTTTAGAACATAATAAGGAAATTGATCCTGAAGAATTTAAAGTCTGGTACAAGCAAAATGGCACACCAAAAGTTAAATTCAAGAGAATCTGGGATCAAAAAGACGAAAAACTCACAATTCAAGCCTCTCAAAGTAATCCAATAAAGAAGAACCCATATAATGATTTACCTCTAATAATTCCTATAAATCTGGCTATATTTTTTGGAGACAATAAAAGAATAGAAAAAACAGTTGTTTTAAAAACAAAAAAACAAGAATTTATTTTTAAGAATTTAAGATCTCACCTCCAAATCCCTATAGTTACTTATTTTCGCGAATTCTCCTCACCAGTTGAGTGGGAATCTGACACTACCTTGGATGAAAAATTTTTAATCTTAAAATATGAAAAAGATTTTTTTACACTATCAAATACAGTTAGAGAATTATTTAAAAAAATCATTTTGTGCAGATTAGATGAAAAGCCAGATCACAAAGTTGAAAATAAATTAATAAGCACTTTTATATCATTTATAAAAAATAAAGATATAAATTTGTCTCTTTTATCAGAATTACTAAGTATTCCGACATTTGCTGAAATTGAATCAGAGATGGAAAATATAGACCCTTTAAAGATATATAAAACTATTGACGAACTAAATCATTTATTCGGTACCAAATTAAAAGAAGAATTATATTTTAAGCTCCAAGAAATAGAGAAAAATCTATATAGAGTTTGGCCAGAAGGTAAAAATGAAAGAAAACTAATCGAAACTATTTGGAAACTACTCTTGCACAGTAATGATCAGGAAATTAAATGCAAAATAATTGATTATGTCGACAGTAATTCGATGACGCTAGCAAAAGCTGCATTGAATTCTTTCAGTAGAATTAATTGTCCTGAAAGAAAAATTATTTCAAATATATTCTTCAATAAATGGAAAAATAATAGTGTCGTTTTGGATAGTTGGTTCTCATTCAATGCATCTATAGAAATTGATGAAAAAACAAACAGCATTGAAAAATTATTTGAAAATAAGTTTTTTGATTCAAAATCACCAAACACTTTAAGAGCTATATTAAATAATTTCGTAACAAGAAATAGTACTTTTCATGCAATGGATGGTTCTGGTTATAAATATATTGCAAAAAAGATAATTGACTTTGATAAATTAAATCCAATCGTAATTTCCCGTTTTGTGAAAGTATTTAGTAGATACAATTATTATTCAGACCCTTACAAAAGTAATATGGTAGAAACAATAAAACAGATTAAAAAAAATAAACTATCAACAAATACTACAGAAGTATTAGATGCAATAATAGAGTAATTAATTTATGTTATTTATCTAAATATAATAAAAGTAATTGTAAATATTAAAAATAAAATAAATACAAGATACTTATTAATAAAAATAGAATCAAATACATTTTTATTATTATCTTTATTCCACTTTTTATTTACGTATTCCTTAGTTATAAATTTATTAGGTCTACCACAATATAAACATGTTGGGGAAGTTTTTAAAATTAAATTTTTACATTGGGGGCACTTTTTTTTTTCCATAATTTAATCTTACTGAATAAAATTGAAATCAGAAACAATAAATAAAATAAGTAATTTTAATTTTTATATTTTGAATAATTAAATATCATTGCAAAAAAAAAATTGATTCTAACTAATTAAAAAAATCCAATATAATGAAAAATTAGTATTTAGTTTGAAATGTTTGCTATTGCACTTGGAATGTCCCCTGTCGAAAAAATCACTGTTGCAATATCTGCTTCAATTTTTATAATCGCCTTTACGTGGGTCTCGATTAAGGGGGATTTAAGAAAACTTGCTAATGAACTTATTGAAGATAATGAAAATAATCAGGATAATTAAAAAAATCTTTTAACCTACTTTTCATGCAAACTAGGATAATCAATAATATGCCTAATTTCTTTAAGAGAAGAACCAAAGATTTTTTCACCATTTAAGTGAACACCAATCCATTTTTCCTTTTGATTAAAAAAATTACTTTTATTAGTACCCCTCTCGAGATAGTCTTTATTATCCCAATTTAAAGTAATATCCCAACCTTTATAATTTTCTATCATTATGAAATAAAGAACATACTCAAATAATACCCAGAGCGGCATAGAACAAAAACAAAGGAAATAAGTATTTTTTTCGTTATTTTTATTTAATATTTATATAGTACTGACTTTTATTTTACGAGCAGCTTCATCTGCATTTTTTCTAGCCAAATTAATGTCAGAATTTGATGAGAGAACAACGCCCATTCTTCTGCCTTTTCTGGAAACTGGCTTACCAAATATGAGCACTTTAGTCTTTTCAAATTCTAATGCTTCATTAAGACCCTCATAAATAGGATTTAGATACTCTTGGTTAGATAGTATAACTCTGGTTGCAGAGGGTTCAATTAGATCTATATGAGGTATTGGTAAATTTAAAAAAGCCCTTAAATGTAATTCAAATTCATTAATATTTTGACTAACTAATGTAACCATTCCAGTGTCATGTGGTCTTGGAGATAATTCTGAAAATATAACCTCACTTCCTCTTATAAAAAACTCTACTCCGTATAATCCAGCTCCATCAAGGTTATTTAATATCCTACTTGTCATTTTCTTAGCTTCAATAATTAAGGACTCCTTAATCTCTAAAGGTTGCCAACTACATTGATAGTCTCCATTAGATTGAAGATGTCCAATTGGTAAACAAAAAATATTTTCACCATTTTCTTTTCTTACAGATAGAAGAGTAAACTCAAAATCAAAATTAATAAATTCTTCAATAATTACGCCTTTAACCTTTCCTCTTGAATTTGCTTGTGCCTGTTTCCAAGCATTTTGTAAATCATTTTTTGTTTCAACCAAACTCTGCCCTTTTCCTGAAGAACTCATTAAAGGCTTAAGTAAAAGTGGAAATCCAATTTCATCTGCTTTATTTTCTAAATCATCAAATTCAAAAATATAATCAAAATTTGCAGTTTTAATTTTTAAATCTTTAGAAGCTAAGTCTCTAATTTTATCTCTATTCATTGTAATTTCTACAGTTCTGGCGTTTGGAACAATATTGAATCCTTCATCCTCGAGTTCTTTTAAGGCTTCAATTGAAAGTGCCTCTATTTCTGGGACAACATAGTCAGGCTTAAATTCTTTTATAACATTTTTTAAAATATTTTTGTCTCTCATATCAATTACTCTTGAATAATCAGCTACTTGCATTGCAGGAGCTTTTTCATATCGATCGATTGCAATAACTTCTAATCCTAATCTTTTGGATTCTATTACTAATTCTTTTCCAAGCTCGCCACTACCAAGCAATAAAATTCTCTTTTTAGAAAAAATTGATTCTTTCATATATGTAAAACTTATTCGTCATCAACAGAAGGTTGTGAAGATTTATCATCTGTAATTTTTTTATCTTTAGAATAACTAAATAAAAAATTTCTACCAAACCAATTTTGACTTCGCATGCTATTGGTTATTGATCTTGAAATTGCTCCTAAAAAAAAGATTCCAATCATTGCCCAAATAATTCTTTCTAAAGCAATTGCAGGTGAAAAACCTTGACCGGATTTAATAATTTCAGTAAGAGGGTCTAAAGGGTCCAAATTTAAACTAATCAATAATATTATTATAAAGGGTTAAATAAATGAAAAATTAAAACTTATAAAAGAAATAACCAAAACCACCATATAAATTAAACACAATAAAGTCTATACAATGCTATCTTCAAAGGGTGAATTTTTTTAGACATGCAAGTTGACGTACAAAATACTACTGTTCTTTCAGCAGACGGATCATCAATAAAACTAGGTGAATATTCAGGGGAAGTAATTTTAGTTGTTAATGTAGCTAGTTATTGCGGAAATACTGCTCAGTATGAGGATCTTCAAAAACTACATGATTTATATTCAAGTAAAGGCCTAAGAATACTTGCATTCCCTTGTAATGATTTTGGAAAACAAGAACCCGACTCTCTTTCAGAAATAAAAGATTTTTGCACAACAAAATATGGAGTTAAGTTTGAAATCTATGAAAAAGTTCATGCCAAAGGCAACACCACAGAACCATACACAACCCTTAACAAAGTTGAACCTGAAGGAGATGTTGAATGGAATTTCGAGAAGTTTCTAATAGGGAAAGATAGTAAAGTAATTGCAAGATTCAAGCCAGGTGTTAAACCTTTTGACGAAAACTTAATAGCAGCTATTGAAGTAGCTTTAGATTCATAAAAACCTTCTTTTAATTCAAATTAAAATATTAAAAATAAAGACTTTTCATATTTATTAAAAAATAAGCAAATTATTTTAAAATTTTCTTTTTTTTTAGGATTCAGGCTTGTCTAGTATTCTTTTATTTATTTTAAATATTATTTTTTATCAGAATCAACTTCTACGTCAATTATTTTATCTTTAACAGTTCTTTTTTTAGGTTTAATTGATTTTACCTCTGGCTCTATTGTCTCTCCTTTAACTGCACTTTCTTCTGGTTCCTCTGATTTTAATTCTGAATCTACTGTTTCTTCTTTAACTTCACTTTCTTCTGGTTCCTCTGATTTTAATTCTGAATCTATTGTTTCTTCTTTAACTTCACTTTCTTCTGGTTCCTCTGATTTTATTTCTGACTCTATTGTTTCTTCTTTAACTTCATTTTCTTCTGGTTCCTCTAGTTTTACTTTTGAATTTGCTGAGCTTAGATCTTCATCTTTACTTAAGAGGAACTTTAATAGTTTTTTGAATAATAAGAAACCTTTTTCAACTCTTTTTGGACCTAAAATTGAAAGCAAAATTATTAATATTATGAATATTTCAGGTGAATTTAAACCTAATAGTTTCATAAAATTTCATATTCTATTTGTATTTTAGTACATGCTAAAAATTTAATCTAATTATTCTCAAAAGTTGGCAAGTAGAGTTCCCTATTTGATGCAATTAAACCTTCTTCTTTAAAAAAAATCTCTAGGTCTTTTAGATCATTTAAATCTACAAATTCACCACAATTATCTAATATATTATTATGGGTGAAATTCCATAAATCAGCCAAATATTCGTCATCATCTGGAAATGCTACAAATTTCAAATATGTATTATTCAAAGCATATTCACTAGCAAAATCAGAATCTAAACCTTCCCTCTTAGCATCACAAAAAACTTTAGCAAATCTTTTGCCTACTGAAGTTTGAGCACTTGATAAATCTAAATTGCCTTGCACAGCATTTACATTTATTGGTGCAATAAAAATAATTATTGGAAGAAAAATAGATACTAATATAAACAAGAAAAATTTCCTTTTTTAAATTTCAACTCATCATAAACTAGCAAATAAAGTAATCAATTAGGCCTATTTAAGTAAAAGCACTCCTTATAAATTAAGAAATAGATAGAAAATATAAAAATAGCTCCATATCTGAATTTATAATAAAGAAAGATTAAATAAATTTAAAATTATATGTCTTCAAATATAAGGCTAAAAGGAAGGGGAGTTAACAGGATAATTACGAGTAAGGTAATGCTATCGCCATTAGCAGGAGTTACAGATAATATTTTTAGACGAATTGTACGTAAATGGGCTCCAAACTCTTTACTTTTTACAGAAATGATAAATGCCACAAGTCTTAAAAAAGGATATGGCACACAAAAAATCAATCAAATAGATAGAGAAGAAGGTCCAGTTGGAGTACAAATATTTGATAATAGACCATATGCTGTTTCTGAAGCTGCAAAACAAGCTGAGGACTCTGGAGCTTTCTTAATTGATATAAATATGGGATGTCCAGTAAAAAAAATTGCAAAAAAAGGTGGAGGCAGTGCCTTAATTAAAGACCGAAAACTTGCTATAGAATTAGTTAAAAATGTCGTAAAAGCTGTTAGGGTTCCAGTAACAGTAAAGACACGACTCGGATGGGATAGTAAAGAAGAAAATATAGAGGATTTCTTATTTAAACTTCAAGATGCGGGAGCAACGATGATCACACTTCATGGGAGAACTAGAAAACAGGGTTTTTCAGGCAAGTCAGATTGGGAAATGATCGGGAGACTTAAAAAGTTGTTGGAAATTCCAGTAATTGCTAATGGAGATATCAAAAATTCAGATGACGCTCTTAATTGTTTAAAAAAAACAAATGCTGATGGTGTAATGATTGGACGAGGAATTTTAGGATCTCCATGGAAAATAGGAGAAATAGATTATGCCCTTAGAGAAAATAAAAATTTTAAAGAACCAAACACAGAAGAAAAGCTATATTTAATTATTGATCATCTTGATGAATTAATAAAAGAAAAAGGAGATCATGGATTGCTAATTGCAAGGAAACATATCTCATGGACATGCAAAGACTTTAAAGGAGCATCAAATTTGAGAAATAACTTGGTAAGAGCTGTTGATAAAAATGAAGTTAAAAATTTAATAATTAAAATGATTAAAACTTTGAATAATGAAAAAAATAGATAAGCTTAAAACAAATTTATTTTTTAAATGAAAATTATTAGTAAAGAAACAAGTAAAAGAGTTTGTGATCACATGAACAATGATCACATAGATTCAGTGCACAAATATCTTATTCATTATGGGAAGATATCAAGATTTGAGAATGCTTATATGGAAGAAATTAATAATAGTTATATAAAAATCAATTACGATGGTCAATCAGCAATTATCAATTTTAAAAATGAAATATCTGAAGAAGAGATTCATTCAACTTTAGTATCAATGATTAAAAACATTAAAAAATAAAATACTTTAAAAAAAAATTCTAATTTTTATTTTCATAGTAATCAGTTATCTTTTTACATTCGTCAAATGAAAGCATGCTTAATCTAGATGTGGCTTTTATTTTTAGAATTGCACAAACAGCTAGTAAGTCGGAGCTATCAACATCAAGTGCTTCAGAAAGTTCTAGGACCCTAAGACCATTCATTAGCATTAAAAAAATCTTTTTCTAAATTATCAAGAACCTTAAAATCAATGGGCAGCATTTTTCCCTAAACCTGCTACGAATGGAAAAGTTTGTTCATCTCCAAAAATATCTTCTGCTGAAGAATTAGAAATATTATTTTTTTTATTATCAGGCTTAACTTCTTCAATTTCAGTAGAAATATTCTCTTTAATATTATTTTCAATTTCTTTTGCTAATAAATTATTCGTATTAGAAAATATTGAAAAAACTAATACACAAAAAAACAAAATAATTCTTTTCATAAAAATAATTTTATCTAATACTATTGTCATATGCCAATAAGGTTATTTAGAGAAAATAGATAACTTTAAAACAAATCTAAATAAATAAAAATAAAAAAATATTCATCTTCCCAACTTATTTCTATTTTTAAATCTAATTAAAAAATAAAGAGCTAGTAACAAAAGAATTGCCAAGGAGTACTGATTAAGAAAAACATAAACTATATAGACGAAAAATGGGAATAAGCAAGCCCTCTTGAAATTTAATTTTTGTTCCTTTGACATATTTTTCCAATTTAAATATTCTTCCCATTGAAAAATCTTCTTCATTTTTCTACTTCTATTTTTACGATTAAACATAACTTTATAAATATAGTTTTGGTGATTCTTATGTTAATAAAGAAAATTAATCTACAATATCAAAATAAGTTTTTTTCATTGAATAAAAATATTTTTTAGATAAAAGATGAACTCAAAACCAGTTTGGAAAATAGAAAAAATTGTTTTACCTCAACATGCAGATCATGCAGGCGTAATGTGGCACGGTAATTATTTTAATTGGCTTGAAGAAAGCCGAATAAATGCACTTTCAGAAGTAGGTATAAGTTATTTCGAACTAACTAAAAATGGCTTAGATTTACCTTTAATTAATACTTCAATAAAATATAAATCTCCTTTATTTCTTGGTGAAAAAATAATAATCGAGAGTGAATTCAACATTGATAAAAGTCCTAGGATTAATATAATTTCAAAATTTCTTAACAAGAAAAATGAAATCTTAACGGTTGCAGAAGTCAATTTAGTCTTAATAAATAAACTGAATTTTTCTATAATAAGGAAAAGGCCAGAATTCCTATCGGAAGCCTTTACTAAGTTAAACGGTTGAAATTATTATTCGCCAATTGAATGATTTATTAAATTATTAATTATGAATATATTTCAAGTTATTGATTCTTATCAATATGAAATGGAATCAAGATATCAAGAAAAATCAATGCTTACAAATCTGTTTACAGAGCACAAATTTATAGGATGGTTAGGGTTGTTCATAGTATTTTTCTCTATCTTTGCAATTTTTGTTTTTCAATTTCTTGAGTGGGAAAGTAATGACAATAATAAAAGTTAAGAAGATTTAATGCTTATAATTCAACTGAATGACTTAAAAAATGGCTATCTACTTAAAAATAACTAACCCTACAGAAGTTGTAAAAAAAAAGACCTCAAAATGGCTTACAGATATTACACCTGAAAGAATTGATAGAAAATTGGTCGAGGATGAAGTAATAAAAGGCATTATCGAGCAATTAACATTAGAAGGGATAAAAGGAGAAATATCAGCAATTAATGGGTTTGAAGTAAATGAATCTTCAGTAATAACAAAAAATAATTTTGTTATTAGAAAAACAAAAACTTTTTAGATCGAAAATAAAATCTTAGATGAAAATTTTTTTTATTTTAATTATTTTTATCATTTTTTTAATTTTTATAATTGCAAGGGATTATCAGATTAAAAAGAAAAAGTTTAAATTAAATAATGCCTTAAATTCCAATTTCTTTATTCAAACAATTAATAATTTGATAGAAGAAAACAGATACAATTTGTTAGAGGAGAGGATCAGATTAAGGGAAATAGATGCCTACGGTAACGAGGATTATAAAAAATGGATTGGCAATCCGCCTCTTGATGAAAAAGCTATTGAGAATAATATATTAAATGGATCCAAGCGATTTAAAGAGGGTATACCATACTTCTGGGAAAAAGTAATTTTAAAAAAATTTGGCAGTATGGAATTATTTTTCGAAAAGTGGAGATCATACTGTAATGAAAATCCTACTATTGATGATGAGATAATTGGATCTATTAGAAAGCTCGAGACTGAAGATTGGTTTGTATTCATAGCAAGTCAAATAGAGAAATCATGCTTAAACCTAATAGAAAAAAACTACTCAAGTAAAAACAATGAAAACTACAAAAAAGGTATTAGATTTGAGAATCATTGTATGGAAATTCTCAAACAAAATGGCTGGGAAGTAAAAGAAACCCCTAATACAGGAGATCAAGGGGTTGACTTAATTGCGTCAATAAATGATTTGAGAATATGTATTCAATGCAAAGATCATAAAAAAGCCATTGGAAATAAAGCAGTACAGGAGATTTCAGCTGGTAAAATATTTTGGAAAGGCACACATGCAATAATAGTCTCAAAATCTGGCTTTACAAAGTCTGCTTATCAACTAGCAAAATCAAATAAAGTGGAACTAATCAATGAATATCAATTAAAAGATTTAGAAAAGTTTATTGTTTAAATAGTTTATATCAATTGTGTTAAGCCTTCTTTGTAAAGCAAAAGTGTGGTAAAAATTCCTGAGGCCCACATTAAACCTCTAGCTATTGGGATATTAAATACATATGCACCAATATATAAAAAACGAAAAATAGGATGAATCAAAGCTGCAATTATTGCAATATTAGAGTCAGTTAAAGTAATCAAACAAAGAAGACATGCAGGTGCATGTAGGGAAATACTTTCCCAACAATTTTGATGACACCAAACTGCTCTTTTTCCAAAAGAAGGTAATTCATCGAATAAAGCCCTCGGAGCAGACATATTTTCAACAGAATATCCCGCTTTAACTCGCCCTAAAGTTAATGGAATAATTGATAATAAAACAACACCAACTGATAGACAAAGGCTCCAGGCAAAAGCTACTTGCATATAATTTAAATAATATTATTAGCTTAATAATTGAAGCTCGTTATCGTGATAAATGAAAAATCATTACCATAGATAAAACATTTCAAAAAATGCTGTAATTTATGTTAAAAAATCATTCATGGATATTTCAAAGATAGTTTTAATTTTTGGCATAAGTTTAATAATATATTTTGCTTTTCTGTTTTTAGGATTTTTTCTTAAAAATAAAAATCTAAAGGCACAGAATCTAAAAAAAGAAGAATAGATTATTAATTCAACGAAAATTTACTATTTTCTCAATATTTTTATATCTTTTTGGATATATTTCATGGAAATAAAATTTGATCCTAATAATAATAAAGGATATTTGAAATTCAATAATAAAGTTGCTGGTATATGAAAAAATTTTATAAATTTCTTAAAAGTTTTATATTTATATCACTTTGGCTTATTTTGTCCTCATTTTTAACTCAATACTGGAATACCTTTCATTGGGAATATATTTACTTAAACTTCAGAATTATTTTTGATAAAGAATTTTGGTTTGTTGTAGAAAAAATTCTTTTAGGATTTGATATTGGTTACTGGTTAGAAGAAGCACTAAAATTCTTAAGTTATGAAATACCTAAAGAATCTTTTAAATATTTACCAATTTATTTCGTATTAAAGTCTATTTGGATAAAGAATTAATTTCTATTTTTAATAGATTTTAATAAATTCCTTAAAATTCTCGAATAAAGTCGGTGAATTTATTTTTCTTAGAACAAATAATGTTCCTTTATCACCCCTGCAGATTCTAAGATTATTACTTAAATAAGTTATCTCTAACCACCCTAATTGTTCATTATTTATTTCTTTCATAGCCTTTATATTTTTTCTTCCGAATTTAGGACCTATAACACCAGCATGTGTAAATTTGACCCCAATTTTTTTTTCATTTATGTAATTAAGTCTTATTAAAATACCAGTACCAATAATTGATTTTATTCCTCTAGGCTTAAGTAAATTAAGACCAGTTAAATTTAAGGGATCAAGAATTTGAAGATTATCAATAAAAGGAGAATATTTTAAAAAGGGACTATTAGAACTACTCCACCTAAGCTCCCAAACACCTTGTAAATCATTTCTATCTTTGCTAAAGGAAAAATTATGGTCAATTTCAAGTTGTTCGGCAATAGTCTGTATACTCTCTGAATTTGGAGATTTAAGAAGTAAATTTAATAAATCATCTTCGGATTCCATTTAATAACCGCTGAGTATATAGATAAGGATAAATACTTACCTCCATGTGCTATATTCTACCCAGAATATGTTGATTTGATGACAAAGAGTTATTGGCTAAAGAAAATTTCAATTCCAAATGCTGATTTATTTCTGGAATATATAAGGACAGTATTACCTTGGATTAAATCTGTCGGAGGAGTAATAGTAAAAAGAGATTTAGTACAAGAATCAACCTCAAATGAATGGGACGGAGGGCAGCTTGGATTAGTAATAGAATTCGAATCAAAATTTGCTGCTAAAAAAGCATTTTATTCTGAAGTATTTCAAAAATATCTGCAGTCCAGAGATTTAATGGAACTAGTTACTATAAGTACTCTTTAAAAAAATCAACTAATAGCGATCTCACACAAACAATTTATAAGTAATTATAAGTATTTATTACTATTTAATTATTTATGTAATATTTATAACTTCACTAGCAATAGCATATTTTGCAAAATTTAATTGTAAAAGTAATCCGTTAATCAAATGAACTATTCAACAGAAAAAGATGATTATTTGATGACAACTCCATATACAAAAAAAATTCAGCAAAAATTTGAAAAGGTTAAATCTTTTTTAGAGCAAAATGGATTTAATCCTTCATCAGAGAGCCTAATGCAAGATATAGTTAGCTCAGAAGAATATATTGCTAAAAATGGCTTATAAAATATCAGAATATATTCAGAGTCCTTAAATAATAAAAACCTCCTATTAGAAAAGGTAATAATATTCCAATAAATAAAAATATGGATTTCTTTGATTCGCCTTCTGATATAGGGTTAATTTCTGGTTCAATTGCAAAACCATTTTGTCTACCACCGCTTTCAGTCGTATAACCTTTTTTATTCATAAGAAAAATAATCTATGCAGATTATCTCATGTAAAAACTTATTTAAAAAAATTTTTTACATTTAGAATTAAACTAATTTTAAGATTTAATAATTGATTTCAATCTGAGATTTCAATTTGGCAGCTTTTTTTAAAAGACCAACAACTTCCTTACGTCCAGTAGCAAACTCAGCCTTGTTAAGTAAATCGCTATATTTTTTTGTGATTTCTCTATGGTTCATTTTGAATTTTATATACTATAAATTATAAAGTTACTAAAAAAAGTTTTTGTATAAAAGATATCAAAAAAGAGTTTTAATACCTTTACCTATTTAAACCAACCTTTTTTCTTAGGTTTAATCTCTTCTTTACTAACTTCTTTTTTTCTCCCAAATAATCTCTTTTTGACTGTTAAATTCTCTTCAACAGGTTTAGATTTTCTGTTAAATAAGCCTTTTTTAGGTTCTTTTTTAATTGATTCTTTTTTGTCGGAAATCTTTGTTTTTTTAGGATTTGAGTTTGAATTTTTGGGTTTGCTATCTGCGAATAAAGTTTGATATACAAAAAAACCAAAAACAGCAAAGAAGCCTAATGCCTGTACTAGAGCAGTTCCAAGATTATCAAACATTTAGGCCTCAACTTTGTATAGTGATTCTTTTTCTTTCGCTTCTATACATTTTTTATCATCAGACAAGCATTCAATTTCTGCCATCTTCTCACTATGAGAACTGCAGCCACCTGCATTTGCATTAGATATTGAAAACAAAGTTAGTACCCCTAAAATTAAGGAGCATGAGGTGTTAATCGGTTTCATGAGTTTTATTTTTATTATGGAAAAATAATTTCGCAATTGCGAAGATAATCTTCTCTTCTGCTAAAACTATCCCCTTTTTATATATCTATTTGTAGTAATTAAGTAAATCGATAATTAATATTGCTAGTAATGAAAAACCTAAAATGAAAGGTAAATAAGGATATTTATTTAAAATTTTGTTTAGTTGATTTTTCGATGTTTGCTTTTCCTTTTTCTTTTCTCTTGGTGGTAAGCCTAACTCTTCCCTTCTCTTAGCTTCTCCCATAATTTTTAAACTATTTATGACTATTCTATATACCTAGTAGTAGTAGTGTATTGTTCTAGATTTAAATTATTAACGGTTAATTTAATTTAAATTTTGGATATATTAAAAATATATAAAAAAATTACATGATAGAAGTAGTTTGGTCAGTAAATATAATGATTGCAATTCTTATTATTGGTGTTGGCTGGGTTCTTTATTACATATTTACTTATGATCAAAAATTTACTTCCTAGATAAATGTCAGATAAAGATCTAACTAATTTTCTAAAAAAAATTGAGCAACTGAAGCAAATTGCTGAGCTAATAAAAAATAATCCTAGTAAAAAGTTATCCCTTTCAAAATGCAAGAATCATGATGAAGTAATTAAATTAACCACTGAATGGGGTTTTGATATTGGTAAAAGGTGGGGAGAATATTAATTGATTTTATTACCAGCATTATTAAAATTGCCATCAACATCAAATTAAATTCCTAAGATTAATTAGTATTTCTTGTATTGGAGTTATGAAAGCAATTGGAGAGATAAAGTCAAATATATATAAAATAGCTGCTGTTACAGATAGAGGGCAAAGATTAAATAAATTAATTTCTCCTATGTATGAGGAAAAAGATAATGAAATGGATGAATTGATTGATGCTCTTAAAGACTTTAGTTTTGAGATATCAGAAAAATTATTGTCCGGAGAGTGGGAATTGATTTTTTCTAATGTTGAATTATTTCGAAGTTCTCCTTTCTTCCTTGCTATTGAAAAGGCATTAAATGATGAATTTAAAAGTAATCTTTTTTTTAAACTACATCAATTGCAAGTAGGATCCTTTGGCATATCAACTATTGGCAGAATTGCTCAAAAGATTGATTTTGACAAAAAAGAATTTATATCTACTTTCGACACTACAATATTTGGGCTCACAACAATTCCTATCTTAGGTTGGTTCAAACTATTGCCTACTTTTGGTGGAAGAGTAATAACCCTAGCAAGTGATTTGGTTTTAAGAAATAATTTACTTGATATGAACTTACAAAAGACAAAAGTTTCCAAAGTTGATGGACTTAATAAGATTCCATTATTTAGCAAACTACTTATGGATAGATGGTATCCAGTTAAAGAGGTATGGAATAAGTTACCTTGGAATAAAGAATCGCCAAATTGCCAGGTTTCAATTGTATATTTAGACGATGAAATGAGAATTATGCAGGATATGTATGGGTCTATTTTTATTTATATAAGGCCTTCAATTTCCTTGTTGAATTCAAATTCAATCTCTAGTGATTAATTAAAACACTGAAAATATTTTTACAATTTATAGATTAAATCCATTAAAAATTTATTTTAAAGATTAATTTATAAAAACATCTCACATCTTAAATACAAATAGGTTATGTTCATAATGAACATTTTTTAATTATGCTTAGAAAACAAGAAAAAAATTCAGTTGTTAGAGGAATATTTCTATTAGGAGGCTGGGGTTTAGGTCTAGACAGATTCTACGAAGGAGATAAAAAAGGTGGCTTTTTATCAATCATTGGTTGGAGTATCACATTTTTTAGCTTTATCTTTCTTAAATGTTCAAGTTATGAATATGTTGAGGGTGTGAAAAATTATTCAGATTATTCCCCTAACCCTTTAATAGTATTACCTTTACTGGCAGGAGCATATGGCGGCTTTCTAATAATTAAGAAGGCATTTAGATTAGCAAAGCAATTTGAGAATGCTGAATAATAATACCAGCAGGCAATTTCAAGATAATAATCCAGATCCTTTCAAATAAAATTTAAATAAAAGAATTACTAAAAGGTTTACTATTGCTAAAGCTACTAAACCATTTCTGTTTTTTACATCTAATTTCTTGACTAAATTAGAAAGATAAACGACTGGATTTTCTGGCTCTTTTTTATCCAAATTTTATTTAAATATTAATTTGACAAGAAAATATCACAGTTTCATTTGAAGAATCAAAATTGTAAAGATGATTATCCAAAAAGAAATAAATAATTTCTAACCCATAATTCCTGCATTTCTTAAAAACGCTTTACCCATATTGCCAATTACAAAAAATAGAGACAAATTAATTAAAAGGATTATTAATAATGCCAACATTTTATAGTTTGGATTAGTTGAAATTCCATCAAATCCATTGTTAAGAAATCTTTTAAAAAGTGATTTGTCAATTTTTGGTTTTTGTTGCTCAGAATCAAGTTTTACTTTTTCTTCTGAAGAATCTTGACTACTTGCTTTCTCTAGAAATTCTGTAAATGCTTTAACATTTTCTTCTTTTTTAGTCCCCTCATTAAAATCTTTATTGTCTTCATCCAAATTGGGGGACGATTCGATTGAATTATTTTCCTCAGGATTAAGTTTTGAATCTTCCAAATTAGTATTAAATGCTAGGAGTATATTACACCATAAAAAAAACCCACTCGATCAATTGCAGAGAGGGTAAGCTAAGGTTAAAGTTCTTGAATAGATAATAATTTATTTTAATTAAATTTGCGGTTGTAACGTAATGAAGTTTTAATTTAGATTAAATTCAAAGTAATTTTTTTGTACATATGTTAGATGCGAATACTAAAAAAGCATGTAAAGATGATCCCTCAATAAGAGAAATCAAAATTAGAAATATAGAACATGCTATTGAACAAGCAGAATTGATGATAAAAGAATCAAAAATGAGCCAAGAAGAATTAATCTTCTTAAAAAGAAAAATATCAGACTCAAGACAGGATTTAGAATTACTTTATTTAATGAAAATTCAATGAATATAAATTTTTAATCTTTTAAAAGAATTGAATTTTTGCAAAGAAAATTAATTTGTATATTTGAAGACTTATAAATTTTAAAGAGAATGTAAAAATTTTTATAAAGGTTCTAGTTATGTCTAAAAATAATCTATATATACCTTTAAAGGTTGTTCCATACATCTTCATTTCAATTACTGCTATAGCAATTTCAGCAGCTACATATGTAATTACTTAGTTCTATAAGCTATGTAAAGTTTTTAGATATTAAATAAATTAAAATATTTGTAATAACTAATTGTATGAATAAATTCAAAATAGCAATTTTCACAATATCAATAATCATATTTTCCCTTATTGGGATTAAAAAATAAATTTATATAAATCAAGTTAAAGATTTAAAAATTAAAGAAGAAAAATTCTTAAATGAATCTATACGTGTTTTAAATGAATGCTTCGATCTAGAAAATAAAAATAAAAGAACTCTTAATAAATCAATTGAATTAATTGAGTATTGCTTAGAGGAATATGGATATAAAAACTGATTTCAAAACTTGAATGATGAATTTCCTTAATACTCCACTAATATGCAAATAAAAAATTTCTCATCAATAATCTTGTTATGTTCCAAAATTTTTTACTAATAATATTTTCCTAATTTAATTTTTTAAAATGACTAAAGTTAAATGTTCTTATTTAGGAAATTTAAACTGTGAGGCTATTCACATACAATCTGGAAGTCTTATTAGAACTGATGCACCTTTAGATCACTGCGGTAAAGGTGAAAGTTTTTCCCCAACTGATTTATTAGCAACATCTCTAGGTACTTGCCTGCTAACCATTATGGCAATCAAAGCTAAATCGAAAGGATTTGATTTGAAAGGTATATATTTAAATATTGAAAAAGTAATGACACAAAATAGCGAGAGGAAAATAAAAGAACTAATAATTGATATTTTTATACCAGAGATCACTTCTTATGAAACTATTGATTTTTTGAAAAAAGCTTCCAAAGAATGTCCAGTTACAAGAAATTTATCTCAAGAAATAGATATTAAAATTAGTTGGCATAATGAATAAATCTCTAACATAGTAATGACATAAAAAATAATGAAATACTTTATTGGAATAGTCATTCTTTTATTTGGAATATACATAATGACAGACTTGGCATTAAAGACTAGGTATACAAGAAAAAGACTTTCAAAAGGAAAAAAATAAATCTTATAAATTTTAATATTGCAGATTAAGGAAATAGATTTATTTTTGTACTGAAAATTAAGGAATATTTTAGTTTTATTTTTTCACTATTTTTTGGTCAATCAAACTAATCAAAGGGATCATGAAATTTACATTTATTCCAACAGTGCACCATGTATAAATAAAAAGAAAAACTATTTTTATAAATAAACTAGGGGGTAAGGTGAAAAATATTTTGAAAAAACCTCCAATGAATAATACCAATATTCCCATTTGAAAAAGACCTTTGATTATCCATTTAAGTCCATTTTTTTTAATGTTTATATAAAACCATAAAAAAATAAAACTAGATAACAATAAATATATAAAATTTATGATCATCTTTTCAGAGAAAATCTAATAAATTTGCCAATATCAAGGCATGATGACAATTATCACTTTTTTATCTGCTAATTTTTTTTAAATATGGAAAAGTTATACAAAAAACAATAAAAACAAATTATTTTTTTCCTTTTTACCTTAAAACATTTTCGATTTTAATAAATCAACTCTTTTTTGATTCACTCCCAAATCACTTTCTCCAACTCTTGATTCTGATCTTATAGATAAAATTTTTGATTCAGGTAAAAAGGATACCTCTAAGTCGTCTACATACTTCATCCATTTACTGGTAGCCTCAGCATGAAGATAATCGCCATCAATTTCTACAATCTCAGTTCTTGGAGTGTTTTCGATAAATGTTTTAATCTCTTCAAAAGGTTTCTCAATATTGTTAACCTCCCATTCTTCTCGTACACAATGTGCAATCTCTACACAAGGTTTTAGTTCTACATGTGAGGCAAATGATGAAGAAGGGAATAAAAAGCTTGAACAAATTAAAATTGTTAAAAAAAGTATTTTCATTAACAGAAGAATTTAACGAATCATAATCTAACGAATTAAATTACTAATTTGTAATGACGACCTAATCATTTTGGAAGAAAGCATTTTTGTTTTTATATTCAGAATTTAATATTTATTTCTAATAATCCCCAAAAAAAAAGACCCCTCAAAGAGAGATCTTTTAAAATTGATTTATATCAAGTGTTTCCTTGTTTCCACTGAAATAAATCAATTCCTCCTACACACAAATTAAATATCACACTTAAATTCAAAATTTGTAATGCTTAATAGACCTCTATTTTAACTGTCACATCTCAAAAAAATACAAAAAGTACTCAAACTTTGCGGCCGAGTACTTTTAAAGTTATCAGAAAAAAGTGTGTGAGGAGTTTCTGATGTATTTAATCTACTCCGTAGGTAATTTAAGAGGCTACAGTATAAATTACTAATTATTTAAATCTTTCAGAAAAAATTGGACGTTGATGATAAAAATAATCAAAAACATAAAAAATTTATGAAAATCATTTACAAAAAAATCATTTTTATTATTTCGGCATTTGCTCTTTTTTCAGTAATAGTGGGTGTTGTCAAATATTCACTTACTTATATTGAAAATAATCCCGAAAAATACTTACCTACACACCAGTAAAACAAAAATTAAGTATAAATTCACTTCAAAAAATCTATAAAGTGTCTTAAATATGTCGTACATAGACAGCTTGAGTCATGAAAATCAAAAATACTACAGTTCTTAATCAGAATAATATTCATTTAAGTCAATTCAAAAATAAGCATAAATATCAAATACTTGAGAATTCCTGGAAGAGAAGAAAGAAAGAATGTGAAAAAAATCTTTCAAAATTTTGCTAACCGATAATTATGAATTTTATTTTTTCTTTTTTATTAGCATCTGTAATGTGGGTACAAGTTCCACAGTGGGAAGCTGACTGGTCAAAATGTGCTGTAGATGTTCCCGATTCGTCATGTCACTGGTACGTAGCTGCTCCCGATAATACTTTTGGTGAAGGATTTAATTGGGAAAACGCTCCTTGGTTTGATGCTAATGGATTACAGGATGTAGCGAAAATTGAGAAAGAATCTGTAGTAGAAAAACTTCAAAATAACTAAAGTTTCTATTTCATCAATTAACTTTTAAAAGTATTTAAATCTAGTTGCTTAGTGGTTAACTTTTGATTAATTAAATAATTTTTATGCGTTTCAAAGTAAGTCTCAAAAAAAATGAAAAGGAATTTTATGAAGTTGTTATAGCTAATAATAAAAAAGAAGCTATGGAAGTAGCTTTAAAAAACAATCCAGAAGCACAAGCATTAAATTCTGATTGGACATTTAAGATTTAATTATTTGCGAAGCTTAGGAATCAAAAGAGATGCGACACAAATAACACTAATTGCAGGTCCAGGCGAAAGATTAAAGACTATAGAGAGAATAAATCCAAGAAGTGAGATACATAATCCAAAAAATGAAGACCTCATCATTGCAATTTTTAAACTATGAGCCTTATTTAGCCCTAACAAAGTTGGCGTAGAAAGAAGAGCAATTACAAGAATTACTCCCACTGCTGACATTGAACTAACAATTACTAATGCCGTTGTAAAACTCAAAGCAAGATTTAATAAAGAAACGTTTATACCACTCGCGGATGCACCTTCTGGATCTAATCCAACATAAACAACCTTTTCATATCCAAAAGTCATTAAAAGTATAAATACTAAAAAAGCTATTATTGTTCTAAGTAAATCTCCAAAATTTGCTGTCAATAAATCGCCAAATAATACTGCCTCCAAATCAATCCTTATCCCGAGTAGAGGGATTATAAGGACTCCAAACCCAAGCATTCCAGCAAGTATAGTATTCATAACTGCTTCATAATTTTCACTTTTTCTATTAGTTAAACTTTCCGCAATTACTGAGCCCAGAAGACCACTAATAACGCCACCAATTGAGGGATGAATTCCGAGCGCTAATGCGAGAGCAAGTCCAGGCAACACACAATGAGAGATTAAATTAACTTGTAATAATCTCTTATGAGTGATTAATACAGTTCCCATAGCTGGGCATAAGATCCCGGAGAATATAGTTATTATTAATGGAACCAACCACCAGTTGTTATTAATAAAAGACATTATTCGAAAGATTCGGTATGATCAAAAATACGGGACAAAAAATGATTTCGGAAACAATGGTAACTAAGTCTGACATTACCAAAAGACAAGAACAACTTCTTGAAGAACTTAATAAATGTGATGATGAATTGACTGGTCAAGAGTTGCATAGACAATTGATAGAAAGAGGAAAGGCTATGGGACTGACGACTGTTTACAGGAATCTTCAAGTTCTGATAAAGCATGGTTTAATACGTTCTAGACATCTCCCAACAGGAGAGGTTCTTTACACTCCCGTAGATAGAGATATTCATCATTTGACCTGTGTTCAATGTGGTGAGACATCAAAAATGGAAGGATGCCCGGTAAAAGATATTCATACACCCAAAACAAATCCAAAGAAATTCCAATTGTTGTTTCATACCCTCGAGTATTTCGGGCTTTGCCAAAACTGTTATCAAGCTCAGAATTAAAAAGGAACATTTTCTAATCACAGAAATTATTTTCGTTTATAGAGCTAATATTTATAGCCTCTAATTTATCTTTTATTTGGTCAGGACTACCAACTGCCAAAACACTTTTATCAAGAACAATTACTTGATCATAGTTATTTAAAGACTCGCCCCAATCATGGCTACTTACGAGCAAAGAAAGTCCCGTATCCGCAAGTTGACGAACAATTTTTAGAAAATCTTCCTTTGCAGGTGGGTCCAAAGCTGCACAAGGTTCATCTAAAAGAAATATTTTTGCAGGGGACATAAGAGTTTTTGCTAATAGAGCTCTTTGCTGCTGTCCTCCTGAAAGAGAATCGAGTCTTCTATTAGCCAAATTTGCAATGCCTACTCTTTGCATTGTCGCCTCTAATTCACAACATCTATTAATCCAAGAATTAGGATATGCTAGAAGAGTCTTAATTTGAAAGGGGTTATTACTTCTTGATTTTGAATACTTTATTTGACCAAGAGATACCAATTTTTCAACTGTGATGGGGAACTTCCAATTCATAGAACTTCTTTGAGGCATAAGTGCCACAAGAGCTCTAGATCTATATAAATTTTCACCGTCAATTTTTATTTCGCCTTTATCTGGAGTATTTTGTCCTTGCAATATTCTCAAAAGAGTTGATTTACCAGCGCCGTTTGGGCCAACTAACGCTGTTAGAGTTCCAGGTTTAATCTCAACAGATACCTTATTCAAAGCTGGCTTACTTTTTTTTGTGTATGCAAAGGTTAAATTTTCAGCGACTAAAGTAGCCATTAATTAATCTTTTAAAAAAGTCACTTTACAAGCTTACCAATAATTCAAATTGCGTATTATTTTCATAACATTTGATACCCTTGCTTGTCAGGTATAATGAAAATGATTATCATTTTTAAAAGTTTAATTATTTTTCATGTCAATTTTTAAAAGACTTTTAACAAATAGAACAAGTTCGAGTAAGTCAATTATTAAAAATTCCCTAATCGCTGGAACGATTATATTTTCTGGTTTTGGGCAGGATGTTATGGCTAAAGGAAAATCATACGTAGCAGTAGAACCACTAGTTTGTGATTTAGTTAAATCAATTGCATTACCATCTGACGAAGTTACATGCTTAGTAGATAGAAAACAAGATGTTCATGACTTAAAGATCAATCCAAGGCAAGCTCAATTACTTAATAGCGCAGACAAAGTATTTACTCTTGGTAAAGAAATGACTCCAAGTATGAGAAATTGGGAAAATAAAAAGAATACTGTTGTTGTAGGTGTTAGTGCAATAGACGTAGATGATCATTCTGATCATGGAGGTCATGATGATCACTCAGACCATGATGGACATGACGATCATGCTCAACATTCAGCTAAGGTAGATGACCATTCTGATCATGGAGGTCACGACGATCACTCAGATCATGGTGGACATGATGATCACGCTGAGGGTGCTTTCGAATGGGCAGGCAAATTCCAACTTTCTAAGGGTTCTTACAAATGGTCATTTGAAAAAGTCGATGGAGAATATGCAGATCCTGCAATGAAGATGGTGATTCTCAAATCTAATGACATAGAAGGATCCGAAGATTTAGCTAAAGAACTATTGGGATCTAAAGACTCAATAAGCAGAAAAAATGATGGTACTTTGATAGCCAGTAATAAAGCTTTTGTTCTTAACTTTGATCAAAGAAAAGAAAGTACTGTTTTTAACGTGGATATCAAAGAAGATGGTCAGTATATATTTTTTACTGAACACATGCCTTTTGAGTTTGAAGCAACTCAACACTTTTTTAAAGACGTTTCAAATAGTGATGTAGAACCCATAGCACAAGTACCAGACGAAGGAGAGGGGCATCATCATCATGACCATGGAGGACTAGATCCTCATGTTTGGCATGATCCACATAACATCATAAAAATGGGAGATCTTATAAGCAAAGGCTTAAAGCAAGATATTTCAGTTTTTAATAGAGGTGACAGAAAACTAATTACTGAAAGATTCGAAAAAGTTGATTCTCTCTTAGAAGGCTTAGATAGTTGGATCGTCGAACAAGTAAGCTCTATTCCTGAGGAAAACAGAGTAATTGTCTCTAAACACAAAGCAGTTGAATACTATGGGGATGCATTTGGTTTTGAAACCATTAGTTTACTTGACTTTCTTGGAGACTCCTCAAGCTTAAGGCCAGACAATATAAGTTCTACTTTAAAAATGTTAGATGAAGAGAATGTTCAGGCAATATTTCCTGAACAAATTCCAGCATCCAAGTTATTAAGGAACTTAAGTAGACAAAGTTCAGTTCCTTTAGCTTCTAATCAAATATTCGTTGATGGATTGATGATGGATGGTAATACGGTTTCAGTAGCCGTTCACAACACTTGTACAATTGTTGATTCATTAGGTGGAAGCTGCGATAAAGAATCTGGCTCCAATCTTGAGTCTGAATGGTACAAACTTTCAGATTAAATTTTTCTAATAAAAACGGTTTTCATTTCTAATTATTACTATTATTAAACTATTGTTTATTTAGTAAAAATCAGTAAATGAGCATCCAAGATAAAGTTCCCGTTACAATTCTCACTGGATTTTTAGGTTCAGGGAAGACTACTTTGCTTAATAGAATATTGAGTGAAGAGCACGGGAAAAGAATAGCAGTAATTGAAAATGAATACGGTGAAGTGGGTATAGATCAAGGGCTCGTAATTAATGCCGATGAAGAAGTTTTTGAGATGTCAAACGGGTGCATTTGTTGTACTGTTCGCGGCGATTTAATAAGAGTCCTAGGCAACCTTATGAAAAGAAGAGATAAGTTCGACTATGTTTTAGTAGAAACTACAGGATTAGCAGATCCAGGCCCAGTTGCTCAGACATTTTTCATGGATGAAGAGATTAGTTCTGAATTCACTCTTGATGGAATTGTGACTTTAGTTGATGCTGCCCACATTGATCAACAGTTAGGCAGGAGTGATGAAAGTTCAGAACAAGTGGCATTTGCAGATGTTCTTGTCCTTAATAAAACTGATTTAGTCTCTGATGATGCACTAGATACTCTTGAATCAAGATTGAGAGATATGAACCGAATGACCCGAATTATTAGAGCCGAGAATGCCAAAGTACCAATTGAAACAGTCTTAAATCTAAGTGCATTTGATCTTGATCAGATCCTTAAACGCAGGCCAACATTCCTTGAACCAGAATATCCTTTTGAATGGACAGGTGTTTACGATCTTGATGCAGGTAAATATGAATTAATGCTAGAAGAAGGACCCGATCCAGAAATGTCTCTTGTAGCCCTCTCTAACCAAGGAGAGAGTGAAGAGGAACTTAAAGATGGTGCTGAATCCTCCGTGAGACTTTATGCAGAAAAAGCTAATAGTTTAGATCCTGGAAATACCATCCAATATGGAGAACATATAAATCTCAAATTGGAGGATAAAGGAAATAAATCCTTCATCCTGAACATAGAAAAACCAACAAAAATAGGTTTGTTTACACAGCACACCGCTGAAGAATTCAATATGAAAGTTATTAAAAGTGACGAAAATAAAGAGATTCCTTTTAATACTGAAAGATTCTGGCAAGCAGAGCACGAACATGATGATGAAGTAAGCTCAATTGCTATAGAGCGTTTTGGAGATGTTGACCCAGAAAAACTAAATACTTGGATGGGAAGACTTCTATCAGAAAAAGGAGTTGATATATTCAGAACTAAAGGTTTCATAAGTTACTCAGGTAACCCAAGGAGAATAGTTTTCCAGGGAGTTCACATGTTATTTACTGCACAACCTGATAAAGAATGGGGTAACGAACCTCGTAGAAATCAACTTGTTTTTATAGGTAGAAATTTAAATGAAAAAGAAATGCAAGAAGGCTTTGATAAATGCCTGATATAGAACCATTTAGCCCAAGAGGCATGTTCCATGAAGGATGGACTGCTGAAGTTAACGATTACGCCATAGCATGTGGCTGGGCTCTTAAAGGAAAACAATTTATTGTTGGCGACGTGGCAGGAGGTCTTTTTTCGTTCGAAGGAGATACTGGAAAAATTATTTGGAAAAAAGAAAATACACACTCCGGTGGTCTATTAGCAATGGCCATTCATCCAGAGGGTGAAATTTTTGCAACATCAGGTCAGGATGGAAATGTTCAAATTTGTAATTGCCACGAAGGTAAAGTTATTAAAACACTTGATCTTGGTAAGGGTTGGGTAGAACATCTCAAGTGGTCTAATGACGGTTTATTTCTAGCGATAGCTTCCTCAAAAAAAGTATATGTTTTTAATGAAATTGGTGAAGAGAAATGGATCTCAGAAGATCATCCAAGTACAGTAAGTGCAATAACATGGTCAAATAAAAATGAGCTAGCAACTGCATGCTATGGCAGAGTGACATTCTTTGACATAGTAAATAACAAAACGAATCAAAAACTCGAGTGGCAAGGATCATTGGTTTCTATGGAATTAAGCCCTGATGGAGATATAGTCGCCTGTGGGAGTCAAGACAATTCAGTTCATTTTTGGAGACGTTCAACAGGAATGGATGCTGAAATGACTGGATACCCTGGGAAACCAAGTCACCTTTCTTTTGATGACAGCGGAAAATTATTAGCGACTAGCGGGAGTGAAAGAATTACAGTATGGAGCTTTATTGGCAATGGTCCAGAAGGGACTATGCCAGGAGAGCTATGTCACCATACAGAACCTATTTCGAGCTTAGCCTTTTCAAATAAAGGTATGCTTGTAGCCTCAGGATCTAGGGATGGTTCTGTTGTCGCAAGTTTCTTAAAAAATGACGGCAATGGAGACCCAGTTGGGGCTGCATTCGCCGGAGATTTGGTAGGGGCAATATCATGGAGACCTGATGATTGTGCACTTGCAGCAGTTAATGCAAAAGGTATTGTAAATGTATGGAAATTTAAAGTTCGTACTAACCTTTTTTCAAAGGGATTTAAGTAAAAAGTAGAAATTTATTAATTACCAATAGTTTGCTTTTAAATGTCTTTCCATACAAATGACCTCACAGTCATTGTCTATCCCTTTTGGGTGAATATCGCAATATGAGAGACATTGGAAATATTCGTCTATGGGATTTGATTTATCAGTTTTACTAACTTCTTTCGAATGATTCATAAAAGATTTCCTCAATTATTTAAAATTAAGATAGACGAATTAAATATCAAAAGAAATAAGCAAAACTTACTAAAAATATCTCAAAAAATTAGCACGATTGATTACTACTCTCGGACATTTTTAATTAAAAAGCAATGCGTATAAAAACGGATTGTCTTTAGAGAAATATTTTCCTAATTTTATATTGTTGAGTTCTAGGAGGTCTTTCAAAATGATCGATAGCCTGCCTGAAATTTCGGAATAAACCGAACTAATTTAATTAACTGCTCCAATTATTTTTTATTAATGTCTAAGCTTCCTTCTTCTGCATCGTTTAGGTGCCCTTTAAGAAACAAGCTTAATTCTAGAGTTTTTGCCCCAGTTAAAGACAATTAGTTAATTTTGGTGAGCATTAGCTTAAAAGAAGTTAGCAACAAGGATCCATGATTTAGGTGCGTTAATAACTTCAGTAAAAAATATAAGTAAGAGATAAAAGAGGGCTTAAATTAGCCCTCTTTTTTTAATAAGGTGACTTTCTTCTAGTTTTATAGATAATGATTAAAACAATAAAATTTAAAAATGGTTCGATATTATTGCCCATATTGCAATCCTAAATATCAATTTCAAAAACAATCCTTAAAAGGTAATTTGATTTGTGGATTATGCGGAGAGGATCTCGTAAAAAAACCATATATTAGGTTAAACCAGATAATCGCTTTAGTTGCTGCTTCATCATTACTTCTACCGTTGATTTATACTTTTATTTTTTTAATTAAAAATCAAATAAATCCTCCTAATAAAAATTATCAAGCAAATGGTAATTTAATGATAATTATCAAAGAACAAACTTCATAAAACAATTAAAAAAATCTAAAGAGGTCAACCTCTACAAAGTGATTTATTTAAACAAGAATTTTTACTTTCAATATTTATTTGATCATTAATTTTTTTTAATTTGTTTTTATTACTTATTACTTTAACTTTTTGCCCACAATGTTCATTGCAACCACCATTAAATAAATTATGCGCATATAAACTGGAACTATTCGTAAGTAATAAAAGAAAAATTATTTTATAAATTTGATTAAAATAAGAATTCATTTTTTAATATGATTTTCCCAGAATTAGTAAATAAATAATATCAGTTAATTCCAAGGAGTGTTTATAAGTCCCCAGATATCGAAGAAGAAAAATAAAACTGCAATAACAACAAGATCCCATGCTCTTTCCCTAAAAGCCCAAGGCGCAATAAAAACTTCCCCAAGTCCGTGAAGTGCCGCCCCTACTGGTAGATGATCAAGAACCAGCAAACTATGAGAGAGGATAAAAAGAAAGCTTGCGAAATATCTAAAAAAAACAAATTGCCAATTACTAGAACTCATGCTTTTTAGATTTTTAAGAAATATACTTCAATGATCAAAATAATGATATAGATCTAATCAAGAGATATTTTTTTTGGTAGCCATAAATACGAATAAAGATATAAAGCTAAAGTAAAAGTTACTAAACGATGAAATATATGTTTTCAAGTTATCAGCCTAAAAATAGCTTTGATGAATATTTTAAGGACAATGTTAACTCTGCTAGAGAAATATTGATTCCTCTTCTTTCATCTTTAAATAATATGGGACTTGAAGAATTAAACAGGAATCACTCTGCCGCAAAAAAATTATTACTAAGACATGGTGCAACTTTTAGATTAAACGATACTGGTTTAAAAGGTACTGAGAGAATATTACCTTTTGATCCACTTCCCAGAATAATTAGTAAAGATGATTGGGTAACGTTAGAAAAAGGCCTAAAACAAAGGCTTGAGGCGATTGATTTATTCCTAGATGATATTTATAATTCTCAAAAAATAATAAATGATGGAATAATTCCAAGAGAATTAATAGAGAGTTCAGAAGGTTGGAGACCTCAGATGATAGGTTTCAAACCTCCACTAAATAAATGGTGTCAAATTTCGGGACTTGATTTAATAAGGGATAGAAGAGGAGATTGGCATGTTTTAGAAGATAATTTAAGGTGCCCTTCTGGGGTTGCTTATTTTTTAGAAAATAGATTAGTTATGAAAAATATTTTTCCTAATCTTTTCTCAGGAAGAATAGTAAAACCAATTGACGAATATCCATCATATCTTTTAAAAACTCTTCAAGAACTTGCTGTTTGGACTGACACTCCCAAGATAGTGCTGCTAACTCCAGGAATTTTTAATAGTGCTTATTTTGAGCATAGTTATTTAGCTCAAGAAATGGGCATTCAATTAGTTCAGGGTCATGACTTAGTTTGTAATGATGATTATGTATATTTAAAAACTACCTCAGGATTAAAAAGAGTAGATGTCATTTACAGGCGAATTGATGATGATTTCTTAGATCCTCTTAATTTCAGAAAAGATTCTTGCCTTGGTGTTAGCGGATTACTTGATGTTTTTAAGGCAGGTCATGTTGCTTTAGCAAATGCTCCTGGGACTGGCATAGCAGATGACAAAATGATTTATTCTTTTGTTCCAAAAATGATTAAATATTATCTTGATGAAGAAATTATTATTAAAAATGTAGAAACGTATATTTGTCATTATCAAAAGGATCGAGAATATGTTCTAGAAAATTTATCAAAACTTGTTGTTAAGTCTGTCGCAGAAGCTGGGGGGTATGGAATGTTAATTGGCCCTCACTCAACAACGAGTGAGATAGAAGAATTCGCTAATAAAATTAAAAAAAATCCTAGAAATTTCATAGCACAACCAACATTAGAATTATCTACTGTGCCATCGTTATGTGAAGGAGAACTATATCCATGTCATGTTGATTTAAGACCATATATCTTAAGAGGAAAAGATTCATGGGTTAGCCCAGGCGGGCTTACGCGGGTAGCATTAAAAAAAGGATCACTAGTCGTTAATTCTTCTCAAGGTGGAGGATGCAAAGATACATGGGTTGTAGGTGAATAATATGCTTTTAAGTCGTGTAGCAGAATCTCTTTATTGGATCAATCGTTATTTAGAACGTGCAGAAAACATATCTCGTTTTGTGGAAGTAAGTGAAGCAATGTCATTAGATTGTCCGCCAGGAAGTGCAGAGCCTTGGCTCCCCTTAATTGATGCTTCAAGTGATAGAGAATCTTTTGATAAAAGATTCCCAGAGAAAAAACCTGATGACGTTATTAATTTTTTAATAAGAGATCGTTTAAACCCAAACAGTATAATTTCTTGCATTCAAATGGCAAGAGAAAATGCACGACAAATCAGAGATGTCATGACCACCGAAATGTGGGAACAGATAAATATTTTATATTGGAATATGCAAGAAGGAGAAGCAATATGGAATAAACCAAGACAAGAACAATTAAGTGAGATAAGGAGGGAATGTCAGCTTTTTTATGGAATTACAGATGCGACTCTAAGCAAAGACCTCGCTTGGAGATTTAGCATTCTTGGAAGATTGATCGAAAGAGCTGACAAAACATCAAGAATTTTAGATGTTAAATATTATTTACTCCTACCCAGCTTAGATGAACTTGGAGGAGTTCTTGATGAGCTGCAATGGATAGCACTTTTACGTTCAGCTGGAGCTTATCAAATGTTTAGGAAAGCAGTGCAAAATTCTATAAAGCCTAATTCAGTTGCGAGATTTCTTTTACTTGATCCAATTTTTCCTAGATCAGTAAGATACTGTCTTGATGGGATAAGCAATACTCTTAAAACAATAGATACCTCTCCATCTACTGAAAATCCTTCAGAATTAGAATGCATGAGAGGTTTGCTTAAAGCAAAGTGGAGTTATATCAGAATTGAAGATATAATAAATGATGGTTTACATGAGGCAATCGATTCATTGCAAATGGATTTAAATAAATTAAATGATCTCATTCAAGAAAAATATTTTATTAATTAATAAGTTTATCAATGAGAATTAAATACATTCACAAACTTGAATATAAATATGAAGACCCTGTTCAATTAGGCGAGCATAGATTATGTATAAAGCCAAGGTCAAATGGATTCCAAAGGCTAAAGAATTTTGAATTAAAAATAACCCCAGAACCAGAAATTATTTATCCATTACTTGCTGCCAGCGGAGAAGAGATTAATAGAATCAGATTCAATGGATTAACAGATAATTTAATTATTGAATCAATCAGCGAAGTTGAAACTATTAAACATCCAAACATTATTGATGGAGTTAAAAATAGAGATTTAACATTACCTTTTTGTAGAAGCATTATCAACAGAGATTTACAGGGAGCATTAGAGGGATGGATGCCTAATGGACAACACGATCCCTCTGCCGTAGAACTTGCCCAAGAAGCCTTAGCAGGAAGCATTAATAACGCATTATCATTTACCTACCAGCTAATAGAAATTATTCAAGATCGGGTTAAATATACCAAAAGACATACAGGTCCAGCATGGCCGGCCAGCAGAACACTTAGAGAACGTATAGGTTCATGCAGAGATTTAGCAATGCTGATGGTTGAAGCTTGCAGGTCTATAGGTATCCCAAGTAGGTTTGTAAGTGGTTATCATTTTGAAGATCCCTTACCATCTGAATTGGATTTACACGCTTGGGCCGAACTATATATTCCAGGTGCTGGTTGGAGAGGTTTTGATCCCAGCGGAAAAGGATTAATAGATGATAGATATTTAACATTGGTATCTTCTTCAAAATCTAATTTAACTTCTGTAATTACAGGGAACTTTATAGGGAAAAATAATTTAGAAAATACTTTATCCTGGGAAATCAAACCCCTAGAAATTAAATAAACACTAAATTTTCAATCTTTTAAAAAACAAAAGAACATAAATAATAATATGTTTCTTTTTTAGTGTTCATTGATACGTTCCTTGATATATATATCTGTTTTCATTTGTGTAATCTTTAAAGAAAATTGAACTCAAGTTTAGAAATTCCAGTTATCAAATCAAACAAATCGAAAATGTTTGAATTGATAAGTTATGAAAAATTTCGCGATACAAAAGATGTAAGATTTTTTGATATTAGTGTTAATGAATCAAACTATAGAGATCTAGTGATTCATAGTGGGCCTGCAGTTAGTCCTCCAAATGATGAAGATTTTAATAATTGGCAATTTTACATACATCACAATCAAGAGGATAATCTATTAGCTATCTCTGGTGGTAGAACATTTTTCCTTGTAAATTTTGGTTGGGATTATCCTTTTTATAAAGTTAGATTAGAATCTTGCGGATATATTTTAAGGATACCTAGAGGAACTTTTCACAGATCCGTATCTGACGAAAACGGTTCCATAGTTTTAAATCAAGCCATTAGAGATGAAGGCGGTACAGTTGAATCTGAATTCAAGGTAACTAATAGCAAAGATAATAAAAAACTTCTAGATTGTATAACTAATTTTGAACCTAGATTCAAAATTTTTAGTGTTAAATAATCTTAAAAAGGAGTTCCAAATTTATATATCAATTTTAAAAATTATCTAATTGTTATAAAATAATAATATTCTGATTATCTAGTATGAAATTTTTTAGTTTTTTAAAATATCTTTTTTGCATAACTTTTTCTTTCTTAGTTTTATCCTCTCCAGTTTTTGCTGGGGCAAATGTAGCTGTTAAAGGCGAGGGAGATGAAGTTCCAAGTTATGTAAGATCTAATATTACAGGGTTTGATTTCCATGGAGAGGATCTTCATTTATCATCTATAGCTGGAGCAGTTGCAAGAGACGCAGATTTTAGTGATGTTGATTTACATGGGACAACCTTAACCCTATCTGATTTAAAAGGTTCTAATTTAAATGGAATCGACCTGACCGATACTCTTTCTGATCGAGTTAATTTCCAAAAAACAGATCTTAGAAATGCTGTTCTAATAAATATGATCGCATCGGGTAGCAGTTTTGCAGGAGCTCAAATAGAAGGAGCAGATTTTTCTTACGCTATTCTTGACAGCGAAGATCAAAGAAATCTTTGCGAAATTGCTGATGGGATCAATCCAACAACGGGTGTTTCAACAAGAGAAAGTCTTGAATGTAGTTAGGAATTAAAATTATAAGTAAACTTTTTTTCCATTATTAAATTTATAAATCCTTTGTTCATCATCTTGAAATATCATTTCACCATTTAATTTAGATTTCTTAAATTTTGAGAGCCTTGCTCTGTGAATATTAGATTTCCTATTAATATTTTCTTCGTTATCATAACTCCCAATATAGATATTTATATTAGGGTTAGAAAAGGTTTTTTCTTCCTCTCTTAAAAAAATTCTTTCAATATTTGTTTGCGTGCTTTGAAGTTTATTTTTAAATTTGTTTAATTTTAAGTTCTTTGGCTTTTTAGATTTAATTTTTTTGTAGACCAAAAAAATAATTCCTAAAATTAGAAAAAATAAAAATATATTCATTAACTATTTAATTTTTATTTTAATATCTACGCCTAAGTTACTTTTAGTAGTTAATATTTCTTTTCTTAAGATTCCATAAGTAAAAATTCTAGATAAAGTTTTCAAAGATTTAAAAACCAAAAAAACAGTAAATAAAAAGAAAACAATAATGTTTTCTACAAGAATATTTTTATTTTTATTTTCTAGATTGCTCATGAAAGTGTTAATTCAATTATTTTTCATCATTATTTGCATATGGTCCGAAAAATTCACTAGCGTCTCTTCCCATTACTTTAGCAAGATTTAGACTTTTATCTATATCCCATTTAGATGCCATTCCATAAAGAATACCCGCAGCAAAAGAATCACCACATCCATAAGAATCAACCTTTAATTTTTTGTTTTTAAGAGCCTTATATCTTCCTCCTGGGAATATTATGCCTCCTTTCTCTCCCTCGGTTTTAAAAGTATATTTGGGTTTTAACGATAATTCAGAAAAAGAAAAAACTTCTCCAGGATCAAGATTACTGCCTATTAATCCATCTAAAAGAACATTTGAATTATTAATTGTATTTAATCCTACCCTTGGGGTTGTACAAAGTATTGAAGCTGATCTAGCCATTTTAAAAATCTCTGAATCAGATGCAGTAATAAAAATTCCGTCCATTTTTTTTAAAATGTTCCATTCTAAATTGTCTTTATGAGTTGGAGCTAACCTTTCTCCAATAACTGTTATTGCTCTTTCACCTTGAGAGTCAATTAAACTAAATCCTCTTCTAGTTGGTTTATCACGCCAAGCTACATGCAACTTAATTCCCATATTTGAGAGAATCTTGAAACACTTATCTCCATAATCATCATTACCTAATGACGTAAAAAAATGAATTTGGTTTAAAGTTAAATCAGAAAGTATTTTCGCGATAATAGATCCACCACCAGCTGGATACTCAAGGGACTTTTCAGAATGAGAAATGATTCCGGGTTTTGGTAATTGATCAACCTTTAAAAAATTTATCCATTCAACATGACCAACAACGGCAAAATTTAAATTTCCTTTTTTAAATTCATAGTCTTCAACTTTATTATTCTTTTCAACAACCATAAGCTTTTAAATACTATTATTAAAAGAAATATTTTTGACAAGTGAATTCATTTAACATTTTAAAAGAAAATAAACAGATACTATCTTTTCTTTACCTTTTTCTATCAATTTTGGGAGCTGTTCTGCCAATGTTGGCAAATTTCGAATTTGCTAGGGAATATGGAAACAGCTTTGATATAAATAACTTCATTTCTTTAGCGAATGCAAACCCTGCATCTCAGTCAATTTCTAGAGACTTATTAGTAGGTGCAAGCGCTATTTTTATATGGATAGTAAATGAATCAAAAAAACTAAACATGAAAAATATGTGGGTTGTATACATTGGAACTTTTCTTATAGCCTTCGCATTCTCTGCACCTTTTTTCTTATTTCTAAGAGAAAGAAGAATTATTGAATTAGAAAAGATTAATTAAAATAATCTCTTAAATAGAATTGTAAATGCAATAAAGCAACAACAAGAAATTGAAAGCCATATTATTGAAGCATAACCAAATAGATCTAATATGCGACCTGAAATAAATGGTCCAAAAAAATAACCCATAGCGAAACATTGTGATAGTAGAGCAAGTGCAAAACCTTTTTTATTTGAAGGAGCTATTCTGAAAACGATATCTGTTGATGTTGGAAGAAATGAAGCAGTCCCTAAACTTACTAAAATCAATGCCAAAGAAATTAAATAAAACGCTGGGATATTTAAATAACTAGAAATAAATAATAAAAATGAAGCGAAAGAGAAATTTATTAAACTAAATTTCAGCCCAAATAATCTCCCTTTTTTTGATATCCAAGATCCAATAGGCCATTGTAAAAACAACAATAAAATTAACTGAATAGAAATTATAAGACTAATAATTTCTTTGCTTAATGCATTGCGATATACTCCACCTTTAACAAGATCCAGAGGCAAAGTTACTTGAATCAGAGCTAAAGAGGTAGTTATCAATAAAATAGATAAAATTATTATTGTTGAATTTTTATTCCATTTCAATTGTCCCTGATTAATTGGATCTAAAAATTTTTTTTGGAAATTTTCTATGTTTCTTTTAATAGAAGAACTATTTCTAGATATTAAATATGTGATAACTAACATGCATAATATATCATTAATAAAAATTGATTTAGCATACAAAAAATTCGTCATATAACCCCCTAAGAACACCCCTAAAAATATCCCTAATGCCTCCGAGCTTCTTACAAGAGCATACGCTTTTCGTGTCTCGATAGGATGGCAAAAATATGGTACCCCAAACTCGGCAGCCGGCCAATATATTCCTGCAGCAGCTCCAACAAGTGATTGTCCAATTATGTACAAAAAAGTATCTCTTGAAAAAATGAAGCATAAACTAGCAGCAATACTTAGTATTGAAGAAGTTATTATTGGAAATTGTATTTTTCCTGTTTTATTAAGATAATTACCTGTAAAGAGTCTTGTTACGGTTCCAATTATTGCTGAGATAGTAAATCCCAAGCCAATATATGTTGCCGATAATCCTAGGTTATTAAAAATAAGTGATGTTAAATAAATAACACCTCCTGCTCCAAATGCAGCGAAAAATCTTATCTTGGTTATTAACCTCAAATGATAAGGAAATTGAATCCACCAATTTTTGCTAATTTGTAAACTATTTGGACTAATCACTAGTGAAATACTTTTTTATAATTTTTTTTAGTTTTTGTGGTTTATTTTTTAATAATGGTTTAAAGGCTGCTGAAAAGATAAAAATTAGATTTGAAGAGATGGAAATCCCTCTTACTATAGAACAATTAACAAAATTAGAAAAATACAAAGATGATTCAACAGAATTAATAGATTGGTTAAAAAAAAATGGATTTATAAGAGTTTTTGAATTATCAAAATTTTTAGAATTTCCAGTTTTCAAAGAAGAAGGATTAAGTAGAGAAATATTAAGAAGTTGGATAGGGCGTAAAATTCTCACTGAATTAAGCAAAAGCATTAAAGTTCCAAATGACAATAATGGGACAGAAATATATAACACTATAGAAAATTTATTAGATCAAAAAAAAGAAGTTTCAACTTTAGACATCATAAAGGGATTACCATCAGATGAAATTTCACTAGATATTGATAATCTAATTTTAATAATTTCATCTTGGAAAAGTGAATTATCAATGCAACAAGAACTATTGTCAAGATTAAATAAACTTGAAAGAACGAAACAAAATGCCTTTAAAAATACTGAAAAAAAATCAACTAAAGACCTAATAAATATTAATAAAAAAATTTATGCTCCTTACCGAGTGAAACCTTTTGAAGTTGAAATATGGAAAAGCAATAAAACAAATGATTATAAAGAATTGATAATTTTTATGCCTGGACTTGGAGGCGAAATTAATAATTTCAAATGGATAGGAAACGAATTAGCTAAAAGAGGTTGGCCAATATTATTTATAGATCATAGAGGTAGTAATTTAGAATCATTCATAAAAGTACTCGAAGGTAAAGAAACAATACCAGGAAGTGCAGACTTTTTCTTAAATAGAATTAAAGATTTAGATGCCGTACTGAAAGCTCATGAAAATGGAGAATTTGGTTTACCTAATAATTCTTATATTTTAATGGGGCATTCACTTGGTGCTTTAATAGCACTTTTATATGAAGGGAAGAAACCTTTTGATCAACTAGAGGAAAAATGTAATTCGGCATTAAAAGACTTTGCGGTAACAAATTTATCAAAATTGCTTCAATGTCAGTTGAGCGAAATACCATTTCCTAAGAAAAATAACCCTAATAAGGCCAGTGCGATAATAGGTTTTAATTCATTTGGCAGTTTAGTATGGCCAAAAGAAAATAGTACAGGCATTAAAACGCCAACTCTTCTAATAGGTGGTACTTATGACCTTATTACACCTTTAATCAATGAACAATTTAAAGTTTTTTCTGCTTTAAATAATCCATCAAATAGATTTCTAATTATTGAAGGTGCAAGTCATTTCTCTCCTATAAGAATTAATAAAAGCTATGAAGAAAATAATGACGTTTTCAAAATAAGTGAATCTTTTATTGGTTCAGAGCCAAAATTAGTACAAGATTTATCTACTAAATTTATAATTGAATTTTTAAAAAATATTAAAGACAAAAAGATTCCTATTGTAGTTAAAAACCAAAGAGATTTAGGACTTGATTTCCATTTTTTAGATCTTGAAACGATAAAAGAAATTTCCGAAAATTAGTACTCTATTCGTGGATCTAAATATGAGATTAAAATATCAACGAAGAGATTTAAAGAGACTATAAGCATAGAGGTAAATATTACAATTCCTTGAACCAAGGTATAATCTCTTTGAGAAATAGCTTCATGTAATCTTAAAGCTATACCAGGCCATGAAAAAGTCACCTCGAACAGTAGAGCACCTCCTGCTAATGAGGCCATAGTCAAGCCAGAAATAGTGACAATTGGCAATAGAGCATTAGGCAATGCATGATTTAAAAATATTTTTTTCCTTGATATTCCTCTACATATAGCAGCATTTACATAATCACTTTTTAATGTCTTATCCAAATTTACTCTTAATGAGCGACTGAATATACCACTTAATAAAAAGCCAAGGGTAATTGAAGGAAGTGCGAGATGATAAAGACTATCTTTCAAGGCAATAATATTATTTGAAAGAATACTATCTAAAACTAGAAAACCTGTAATTTGAGGTTGTTGCTGAAATATTGGAAATCTTCCTCCAATTGGGGAAATATTAAAAAATACAGAAAATAATAATTGCGCTAACATTGCACCCCAAAAAGGAGGAATCGCATATGTAGCAATTCCTAATATTCTCGCAATATAATCAGTCTTTTTCCCTCTATTTCTTAAGCCAACTAGTCCCAATGGGAATCCTATTAGTGTGGCACTTAATATTGAAAAGAATCCAAGCTCAAGACTTGCAGGAAATGACTTAATAATAATATTGAGGACTGGCTCTTGGGTACTAAGAGATTCCCCAAAATCTAAGTGCAATATATTTTTAATGTATGAAAAATATTGATTTATTAAAGGTTCATTTAGTCCCAATTTATTTCTTAGGAATTCCCTAGAAACCTCATCTGCGCCAGATCCCAGTATGGCATCGACAGGATCACCGGGAGCAATTCTTAATAAAATAAAAACTAATGAAGAAATTATCCATAACATTATCGGTATTAATGAAATTTTTAATAAGGAATAATTTAGTAGTCTATTTAAATTTCTACTCATTAATTAACTCAAGATCACTCAATGAAATTATTCCTGCACCATTGAATATAGGTTTTGATATTTTATTTTGTGACCATGCTTTTTGAGAGGATATCCAAATAGGAATATAAGGTATTGAACTTGCTGCTATTTTTTCAATTTCAACAAGTTTTTCTAATCTTTTCATTCCACTTATTTTTTCACTCTCAAGAAATAAACTTTCCACTTTATTAGATCCCCAAAAACTACCGCTGTAAACTGATTCTCCTTTTTTACATATGCCATCAACTATTTCATCACAACTTAAAAGAGGGGTGAGATAGGCCTCTGGATCTGAATAAGCCCCAGTCCAATCGAGAAGAACTGCCGAATAAATTCCTAAACTTAGATTCTTATAAACTGTTGTAGATTCAACCCCATTGAGTTCAATATCAAGACAATCTTTCAAAGAACTTTTAATTTCTTCTTGCCATGTCAGAGCAATAAGCTTGTCAGCTGGTACATTCGATCTATAAGTAAGGGGTATTTTTAGAATATTTCCGTTGCAATAATTTTCTTTTTTCAATAACCTTCTCGCCTCTAAATAATCATATTTAGGCCACAGTTCTTGATCATCTTTTTTTAATATCGGAGGAATAATTGATCTAGATGGCTTCCTTAATCCATAACTTACTTTCTCACTAATCAATTTTCTATTAAGACTTTTTGCCAAAGCCAGTCTTAAATTAAGATTACTCAAGGGATAAGAACTAGTTTTAAGGCTTATAAAACTTAATTCAGTGAAAGGGCTATTACCTTCATTAAGCAGTTTATTTTTGCTTAAATTATTTAAACTTTTTCTTTGACTATCATCAATTGAATTTGATAAAAGCACGTCAATTTGTTTACTTTTTAAAGCCCCAAAAAGAGATGATGAATTTGAATATCCCACAAAATTAACACCGTTATTTAAGGGCTTTTCACCCCAATAATTCAAATATGGATCAATTGATTGAACTTCATTAGAAAAACTGGTCAGCACATACTTGCCAGTACCAACAAATTTTTCATTTAGAAACTTATCAGAATATTTTTTGTAAAATGTAGGAGATATTGGAGTTAAATTTACTGATGTGAGTAAACCATTTAAAGAACTTGATGGTTTATTCAAATTTATTATGACTGAATACTCACTTGGCGTTTCTATTGATTTAATCTTATTTCCCAAAATATAGTTCATCGTTCCAATTCTTTTAAATCTATCAAAGGTAAACTTCATAGCATTTGAGTTAAATGCGGTACCATCGTGAAAAAAAACATTCTTTTTTAAATTGATAGTTATTTGAAGTCTATCCTTTGAAATAATTGGCATCCCCGAGGCCAATTCAGGGATTAATTCTCCATCAGAATTTAATTCATATAATGTGTCTCCAAGAGAACTTATTAATTGAATTGCTTTAAGAGTATTTGCTCTAGCTGGATCTAAAGATTCAATTTTTCCAGAACTTGCAACTATGATTTTTTTAGATATTCTTTTTGAGCCGCAAGAATTTTGTAAAAAAGAAATTAAAATAATAAATATTGATAAAACAATTTTTTGTTTCATATTTCATAATTACTTAATTTTTCTGCAGAATTATTTGAGCAGAAAATTTGTAAGGTTATTTGACTTATTTCTAAAGCAAATGTTTTTTTTGAATTACAAGCAAAAGGCCACTCTCTCACCCAACAAATTTCTTTACCTATATTTAAACCAATTACTTGAAAAGTCTTATTGCTATTTTTAATTTTTACACAAGCACCTTTATAAAGGTTTTCAGAAAAAATTAAATTATTATTTTCATTATTTTTATCTAATAGTTTTGAATGAAACATTAAGGTGCTAAAACAAACACATACTCTCTTTGGTTTACCAAGCTATAAAGAAATTTGCAAACTATTTTTTTAAATACAACTTAATTGACTTGCAATAATTTTGACTTCATTTAGCGAATTTATTTCATCTTTCGACCTCTCAAAATCTCCATTATTCACCTCATGAGTAATAACAACAATTTCAGCTTTGTCCTCACTAGCATCAAGTTGAACAATTGATTCGATTGACACATTATTCTTTCCAAAAATATCTCCAATCTTTCCTATGACACCTGGACTATCAAGGCAAATAATTCTAAGGTAATTTTTTTTATTTATTTGTGAAGAACATATTATATGGCAGTTTCTCCAGAAATCAAAAGATAATAATGGATCGATTGAATTATTATTTTTTACTGAGGAGGCATGCAGGTTTAATATATCTGATACTACTGATGCAGCAGTTGGGCCGCTGCCTGCACCTGGACCATATAACATTATCTCTCCAAGAGGATCAGCCTCTATCAATAAGGCATTATTAACTCCCTTAACTGTTGCCAATGGATGTGATTTTGGAATCAAAGAAGGTCCTACCCAAATATTCAGAGCGAGTGAATCATTACTATTAATTTGTCCCCTTTCGGAGAGCGCTAAAAGTTTTATTTCAAACCCTAATTTATTGGCGTATTCGATATCCTTAAGATTAATTTTACTAATTCCCTCAGAATGAATCTCCTCTCTTTTGATTTTCCCTCCAAATGCAAGTTCACTAAGAATTGAAATCTTATCTGCCGCATCATGGCCATCAACATCTGCAGTTGGATCAAATTCTGCATACCCGAGGCTTTGTGCCAATTTTAAGGTCTCCTTGTAATCAGCTTTTTCATTTGTCATCTTTGAAAGAATAAAATTTGTTGTCCCATTTATTATTCCAACCATTTTTTTTATGCTGTTACTTTTTAATGATCTTTTTAAGGGTTCAATTATAGGAATCCCCCCGCAAACTGCCGCCTCTGACAATATATAAACTCCTTCTTTAGATGCAGTTTTATATATTTCTTCTCCATATCTTGCGATAACTGCTTTATTTGCTGTAACAACAGATTTACCTAATTTTAATGATTGCAGAATAATATCTTTCGCCAAATCAACCCCACCCATTACTTCAACGATTACATCTATAGAGGGGTCATTAATTAATTTAAATGGGTCATCAGTTAATAAATTATTATCTAGCTCAATATCCCTTTTTTTATTAAGATCTTTAACTGCTATTTTTACAACTTCTATTTCTTTTAGAATTGGATGTGAATCAACTTCAGAACTTAATATTTTATAAATCCCTGAACCTACAGTTCCAAAACCTACAATCCCAATTTTGCATTTTCTCATTTTTTATTTCTTTTAACTTTGAGTTTAATTTTATATTATTAGGCTTACAAAAATTCATTTGCTTGATACTGCATTTTCAACAATATATTTAAAAAACCATTTGACCGAGAAGGAGTTAGACTTGATCTCAAACCAGTATCTTCAATAAATTTCTTATCTATTTTAACAACCTCATTTGGTGTTAATTCATTTAACCCAGTAATTAAAAATGCTAATAAACCCTTTGTTATTAGTGCATCAGAATATCCTTCCCAAAATAATTTACCGCCTTTAATATTTGCCTTAACAAAAACTTCTGAAACGCATCCCTTAACTTTATTTTCTTCAACAAGGATTTCATTATCTGGTTCTTTCAATTTTTTCCCTAACCACAAAATGTATTCATATTTCCTTTTTGGATCTTCTGATTTCTTCAACTTTTCTACTAATTTTGATAAATTATTGTAATTTTCCTGGTTTTCCATTTTTTAAAACTATAAATTAATCTCTTTATAAATTTCCTATTATACAAATATTTCTTTTTCTGTGATAAATCCTGATAAAGGGATATCCCAATCAGCTCTAGTTAATGGAATCGTACTTACACAATTGGAAGTCAATACTCCAATGCATGGAACATTTCTCCAATTATTATCAGTCCTCAATTTATCAAAATAACCTCCTCCATAACCTAATCTTGTTAAATTTTTATCTATAGAAAGACATGGGACAAAAATCATACTTATCTGGTTATAACTTAATGAAAAAGAGTTATTTGGACTTAGTATCCCCTCAGAATCTTTTGTGAGAGGTTCTTCATCCCATGGATAAAATAATAATTCATTTTTATCTTTACATCTGGGCAAAGCTAAAGAAAATTTTTCCTTAAGACTTCTAATATCTACTTCATTTCTTAGAGGCCAATATATTGCTATGTAACCAATATTTTTATATTCATTAATAAATGAATCAATATATATTTTTATATTCTTTTCTACATTTTGTCTTTGATTTAGAGAAATCTCATCTCTAAGTTTTCTAAAGGCACGCCTCTCCAATTTCTTTTTTTCAGAAATAGTCATAATTAATCTTCAGTTGATGCCATCTTCATTTAGTTTTGTGAGAGCAATGGCCAAGGCATCTGCTGAATCATCGGGTTTTGGAGGTTTTTTAAGTTCTAAGCTATACATAACAGCATCAAGAACTTCTTTCTTAGATGCTTTTCCAGACCCGGCAATGGTTAATTTTATCTGGGCAGGAGAATATTCGCTAACAAGAATTTTTTTTGAGGCCAATACCATCATAATTACGCCTCTAGCCTGAACTACACTAATGGTAGTGCTAGATCTATAAAAGAAAAATTTTTCTACCGCCGCTGATGTTGGATTCCAATGATTTATTAATTCATTAAGATCTTTGAATATCTCATAAAGTCTATCTTCTTCTTTTTTATCTTTACCTGTCTCAATGACGCCACAATCTAATAATATCTTTTTTTCATTTTCTATTTCAATAATTCCATAACCAACTCTAGCCAATCCAGGGTCAATCCCAATTATTCTCACTTTAATTAAGCTTCTGCAGACAATTGAAATTTTGAAAGATTTTCTTTTTCATCTAAATCAAATACTTTACAAAAAGCTTGAATAACTCTTTCACCTGAATCAACTTGTTCTAAGGGATCTTTTCTTAGTCTGTGCCTCAAAGAGCAAGAAATAACCCTTGCTATGTCATCTTCTTGCACTTCAGTTCTGCCCTCAAAGGCTGCAATTGCCCTTGCCGATCGATTTGTAACAATATCTCCACGTAAACCATCAACATCTAGTTCTCCGCAGATTGCAGAAATATTCAATCTTAGGTCATCGTCCATTTGAACAGAATTTAATATTTCTTGTGCTTTAACAACCTTTTGTTGAAGTTCATCCTGTTGTTTCTCAACGCTCAATGAAAACTCATCAGGATTATCGTCAAATGAAGTTCTTTGATCTACAACCTGAACTCTTAATTCAGCATCTCTAACTGTCTTAACCTCAACACTCATTCCAAACCTATCTAATAGTTGAGGCCTTAATTCACCTTCTTCTGGATTGCCTGAACCAATAAGGACAAATCTAGCAGGGTGTCTAACTGATACTCCCTCCCTTTCAACAGTATTCCATCCTGAAGCAGCCGAATCTAAAAGTACGTCGACTAAATGATCATCAAGTAAATTCACTTCATCAACATATAATAAACCCCTATTAGCTTTTGCTAATAATCCTGGTTCAAATGCCTTAACACCTTCACTCAAAGCCTTCTCTATATCAATAGTGCCACAAAGTCTGTCTTCAGTAGCCCCTAAAGGTAAGTCAACCATAGGTACTTGTTTTTGAATACTCTCTAGATTTTCTCCTTGAGTAATTTTTTCCAACACTTCTTTACTTTGTAAATCAGGATCGACTAGAGAACTATTATATGGATCGTCTTTAACAACATCGATTGCAGGCAACAAATCAGCTAAGGCTCTGATTGTAGTGGACTTTCCAGTCCCTCTATCACCCATTATCATCACGCCTCCAATTCTTGGATCAATAACATTTAACAATAGAGCCAACTTCATTTCTTCTTGGCCAATTACAGCTGTAAAGGGGAAAACTCTTCTTTTCTTTGTTGTAGGCACAGTTTTAGTTTTCTTAAATATTCAAATAATCAATAGATGTTACTTCAGAAAATGTTTTTAGTAAATATCCCTATTAAATTAAAACTACAAATATATAAAATCTAATGTAATTAATTATGTAGCTAGTTTCTTTTTGAATTGTTCAAAAACCAGTTTATTTGATGGACAATTCCTCTTAATACATTTATTTCATGCATTGATGTATTCGCCCTAAAAATAAAATGTTTAAATTTACTGATTTTTACCTTGGAAGTATGTTTTAAAAGATATCCAACTCGCAAAAGCATTTCCTCTATCTCCAGAAATGTATCATGTACCTCTCTAGATGATGCTAAGTTAAAAACTTTTAGTTCTTGATCAAAGTTTCTTTTTGAACACTTATTTAACTCATACAAAGCTATTGAAACTGCGTGAGAAAGATTTAATGAAGGATTATTCTGAGAAGTTGAGATATTAAAAGTTTTATTTGCCATGAGCAATTCACTGTTAGTTAAACCTCTATCTTCTCTTCCAAATAAAATTGCTAAATTATTTATCTTATTAAAGGATAAAGTCCATTCAAATATATCTTCAGAAGATCCAAAAAATGAATTTTTATTTACATCAATCCTTCCACAAGATGCTAGAACTAAATCACAATCAGCAATTGCTTTTTGGAGATCATCAAAAATCTTACAATTTTGAAGAAATTTATTACCTTTAAGGGCCATTTTTTTTGCTTCTAAAGAAAATATATCGCATTTCGGAGAAACAATTCTTAATTCATCAACTTCAAAGTTAGAGCATAATCTGGCAACGCTCCCTACATTTAAAGGGCCATTTGGTTCAACTAATATTACCTTTAAATTAGAAAAATTTTTTCCCAAAATCATTCAAGGGTATGTAGATATTTTAATAAATTGGACATATTTACGGGATCAATTTCAAAACTTGGCATAGGAGGAGTTAGGCCTCCAGTAACTTGTTTAATTATCTGTTTATCATTCAAACGTTTAGTTATTGAGTGTAAGTCTGGCCCCACTAATCCTCTTGCTGTAATTCCATGGCATCCAACACAATTCATCTTAAAAAGAGCATCTCCTTCCTCAGCTGAACCATTAAGCTCAAGGGTTGCAATAATATATTTATTATTTTCATGATGATTTAAGAAAAATATTGAAAAACAAATCAATAAAACTCCAAATACAATTAAAGAAATTTTTAAGAATTCTCTTTTAAAGTTTCTTTCTGCTGCAGTTGATGAAGATGTTGACACAAAAAATAATCTCTATGTAACAATTGTGAATAAGAAATTTAAAAAAGGCAAAAAAATGATCGAGCCTCTTCTATGTGGAATTGTTTTAGGTTTAGTTCCAATAACTCTTCTTGGATTATTCGTAAGTGCATGGAATCAATACAGAAGAGGTTCAGGGATGCTAGACATTGATTAAAAATGTTAATCTTGATTGCCCATAATTTCTTACATCTATAGTTTCCCACAAAGTACTTTTTTTAATAGATAGGTTTGGGGAATGTTCATAAATAACTGTTGAATCTTTTTTTAAAAAATTACATTTAAATAATTGATTTAAAACTAATTCATGGAAATTCACACCGTAGGGAGGATCGAGATAAACAAAATCAAATTTTAATTTATTTAAATCCATATTTCTAGATGATAAGTTTCTCTCATAATTTGGTTTTGTCCATTTCAAAACGTCTTTACAAATAACTTCGATATCATTTCTCCTATTCTCGATGTTCTCCAACGAGAGTAAATTTTCAAAGCAAATTTGTGAGTTAATTTTGTTTTTTTCAATTGCAAGTATTTTGCTTGCCCCGTGATTATAAGCTTCACAAGATATGGCCCCAGTTCCACTAAATAAATCTAACCAGTTACTATTTTCAACCCTATTGTTCAATATATTAAATATGGCCTCTCTCACTCTCAAAGTTGTAGGTCTGGTATAAGAATTATTTGGACTTTGGAGTTTTTTACCACCTATTAACCTTAAATTAGTCTTCATCCCAAAGAGTCTATTATTGAATATTACTCAGCCATCTTCTCAAAAATTTTTCACCGGTTTTTCCAGATTTTTCAGGATGAAATTGACAGGCCAATAAATTATCATTCTCAATCATTGCAGTTAATTTTTCAGAACCATAATCAACCTGAGCTGCAATAATATTTAAGTCATCTGGTATTGCATGATAGGAATGCACAAAATAGACCCAATTATTTAATTCTTCAAACCCAAATAAATTATTTTTTTTTGTAGGTATAAGTTTGCACCAACCCATGTGTGGAATTCTTTGGTTAACAATATTAGGTATTTTTTGTATTTTTCCTTTTAAAATTCCAAGCCCTTGAACTTTTCCTTCATCACTAGATTCAAAAAGGAGTTGGAGGCCTAAACATATTCCAAAAAATGACTTCCCACTTTTAATCCAATTTTTCAAATCGGTTATTAAATCAGTATTTATGAGATTATTCATGGCTGGATCAAAGGCTCCAACCCCAGGAAGTATTATCGCCTTACAAAACTTAGAATCGTTAAAGTTTTTAATTAATATAATTTCTTCTCCAAGACTTTCTAGAGATTTTGTTACGGAATGAATATTACCCATTCCATAATCTATTAGTCCAATTTTATGCAAAGCTTTTAAATTTATAAATGCTTAGTTAAAGTGCTCGAAAGAGTTGCTTTTGGCACAGCACCAACAACGGTATCAACCTTTTGACCTCCTTTAAAGATCATTAATGTCGGAATACTTCTAATTCCGTATTGACTTGCCACATTTGGATTCTCATCTGTGTTTAATTTAAAAACCTTAATTTTCCCTTCAAAGTCTTTTGAGATTTCTTCTACAACTGGTGCAACCATCCTACATGGGCCACACCATGGTGCCCAAAAATCAACCAATACTGGAAGATCACTTTGCAGTACATCTTTGTCAAATGAAGAATCAGTTACGGCTGGAGCTGATGACATAATTTAAGTATTCCTTGTTGAAAATTTAGCAGGCATTTCTTTTAAGTGATGATTTCATTACAGATAAAATAACATAAGTAATAAAATATCTAAAAAAGCCCGATTGATCGGGCGATTTAGTGTGTGAGGAGTATGGGGTTTCCCCCATCATTTAATAATAACTCCTAATTACATAATTGTTCAATTCAATGCCTAATTCACTAAGGTTTTATAACTTTCTCTAAATGAACTACTTACCCATCCCAAGCTGCTGAGCTTTTTGATAAACCTTACCCTCTGTAAGAAGCGATGGTGCGATAACTATTTCAACTTCTTGCATTTCTTTAATATTTTTTGCCCCAAGAGTACTCATTGAGGTTCTAATGGCTCCTAATAAGTTATGTGTCCCATCATCAAGTAAGGCAGGGCCTTTAATTATTCTTTCTAAGGATCCTGTAGAACCTACTTCAATTCTTGTGCCCCTTGGTAATACTGGACTTGGAGTAGCCATACCCCAGTGAAAGCCTTTACCTGGAGCGTTTGAGGATTTAGCTATTGGGGATCCAATCATTACAGCATCTGCTCCACATGCTAAACATTTACAGATATCTCCGCCCGTTACAATTCCTCCATCACCAATAATAGGAATATAACGACCACTTTCTTCATAGTAATTATTTCTTGCCGTACTACAATCAGCAATTGCAGTTGCTTGAGGGATTCCAATTCCCAATACTCCTCTAGATGTACATGCCGCTCCAGGGCCTATCCCAACCATTAATCCTGCAACTCCAGCATCCATGAGAAGTTTTGCAACTTCGTAAGTAACACAATTTCCCGCTATAACTGGGACATTCATAGATTGGCAGAGATCTTTAATATTTAAGGTTTGCTTACCTTCCATACCAAGATGTTCAGTTGAAACAACTGTTCCTTGAAGAAAAAATAAATCTATTTTGGAATTATTGAGTGTTTCTTTAAACTTAATAGCAGCTTGAGGAGTCCCACTAAAAGCAGCGATACCTCCTCCTTCTTTAACCTCATTTATTCTTTGTAAAATCAATCCCTCCTTGACGGGTTCACTATATATCTTCTGCATTAACGGAACAAATTCATTCTTCCCAACTGATGCTATTTCGTTCAATATTTCATCAGGATTTTCATATCTTGTTTGTATACCCTCCATATTAATAACCCCTATGGAACCTAATTTTGTTAGTTCTACAGCCGTATTGACATCGACAACACTGTCCATGGCACTTGCTACTATCGGAACTTCTCTTTTGATATCACCTATTGACCAAGAAGGATCAGTCAAATCGTAATCAAGTGTTCTTTTACCAGGGACTAAAGCTATTTCATCAATACCATAAGCCCTTCTGACTTTTTTGTTTAAACCAAGTTCAATATTCACGAGATTTTTCTCATTATTCTGATTAAATTAACAACTAAAGGGGTAATAAGCCAAGGTTTATTCAAAAACAATAGGTTTTATTTTGATTTGTGTGTGAATGTGAGTATTTGGGAATTAAATAAATATTTTTTTTTATTCATTATGACAATCAGCGATTATTATTAAAAAAAGGATTTTTATATGTCTGATATTTTAGATTCTGATAACTCAGGATTAAGCGAAGATAACGACAGAATTATTCAGACTGACCTAAGAAACGAGATGTCTCGCTCATATCTTGAGTATGCAATGAGCGTTATAGTCGGTCGTGCACTTCCAGATGCAAGAGATGGATTAAAACCCGTTCATAGAAGAATTCTTTATGCAATGTATGAACTGGGTTTGACCAGCGGTAGACCATATAGAAAATGTGCAAGAGTTGTTGGAGAAGTACTAGGTAAATATCACCCTCATGGCGATACTGCTGTTTATGATGCTTTGGTTAGGATGGCTCAGGATTTCTCTATGAGGATGCCGCTCATAGATGGACATGGAAACTTTGGTTCTGTTGATAACGACCCTCCAGCAGCAATGAGATATACAGAATCTCGTTTACAGTCTCTTACAGATGAAAGTTTATTAGAGGATATTGAATCTGAAACTGTAGATTTCGCCGATAATTTTGACGGCTCTCAGCAAGAACCAACAGTTTTACCTGCAAGAATTCCTCAACTACTACTAAATGGTTCATCTGGAATAGCAGTAGGTATGGCAACTAATATTCCACCTCATAACTTAGGGGAATTAATTAATGGTCTTAAATCAATCATCAATAACGCTTCGATTGAAGATAGAGAACTTTTTGAAATAATCAAGGGTCCTGATTTCCCCACAGGTGGTCAAATCTTAGGAAGAGATGGAATCAGAGAAACTTTCAAAACAGGTAGGGGTTCAATAACCATGAGAGGGGTAGCAAATATTGAGCAAATTAAATCCAGTGGTAGAGCAGAAAAAGATGCAGTAATAATTACAGAGCTCCCATATCAAACTAATAAAGCGGCATTGATAGAAAGAATTGCTGACTTGGTTAACGAAAAAAAATTAGAAGGTATTTCTGATATTAGAGATGAAAGTGATCGAGACGGAATGAGGATTGTTATTGAACTAAAAAGGGATGCCTACCCACAAGTAGTTTTAAATAATTTATTTAAGTTAACGCCTCTACAAAATAACTTCAGTGCAAATATCTTGGCTTTAGTAAAAGGAGAGCCTACAACACTTTCACTCAGGAAAATGTTAGATGTATTTCTAGAATTCAGAGTGGAGACAATAAGGCGAAGAACAGGATTTTTACTAAAAAAGGCTGAAGAGAGGGATCACATTGTAAAAGGTCTTTTATTAGCATTGGCTGCTATGGATGAGATTATTAATCTAATAAGATCAGCAAAAGATACAGTTTCAGCCAGAGAAAAATTACAAACTGACCATAAGCTATCTGCCACACAGGCAGAAGCTATTTTACAAATGCAATTAAGAAGGTTAACAGCACTAGAAGCAGATAAAATCAAAGGGGAACATGATGAGTTAACAAGAAAAATCAACTTTTTTCAGCAAATATTAAATAGTAAAGAAAGAATTTTTGAAATAATTCTTGAAGAACTTAATAAAATCGATGAAAGATTTTCCTCTCCAAGAAAAACAGAAATACTTGATTTAGGCGGTGGTCTAGATGATATTGATCTTATCGCTAATGACAGATCTGTAGTTTTATTAACTGAAACAGGTTATTTAAAAAGAATGCCTGTTAATGAATTCGAATCTACAAGCCGTGGATCTAGAGGTAAAGCTGGAACAAAGACACAAGAAGATGATGAAGTAAAACTGTTTATAAGCTGTAATGATCATGATACTCTTTTGCTTTTTAGTGATAGAGGGGTATCTTATGCTCTGCCAGCATATAGAGTTCCTATGAGTAGCAGAACAGCTAAAGGTACTCCATCAGTTCAACTTCTCCCAATACCAAGAGAAGAAAAGATAACCTCGCTAGTTGCAGTAGATTCCTTTAATAACGATTGTTATCTATTAATGCTAACCAAGGCTGGATTTATAAAAAGAACTTCACTTTCTGCTTTCTCAAAAATTCGATCAAATGGTTTAATCGCAATAAATCTTGAGGATGGAGATGCCTTAACTTGGGTTAGATTATCAAAAGAAGGAGATAGTGTTTTAATTGGATCAAGAACAGGAATGGCGATTCATTTCAGACTAGATATTAACGAATTAAGGCCACTAGGCAGGACGGCGAGGGGGGTTAAATCTATGAACCTTAGGAAAGGAGACAATCTTGTATCTATGGATGTTTTAACATCTGATTTAGTTGATCAATTAGCAAAAAGTGAAGATCTAACGAAAGAGTCTGATGAAAATCTTGAAGAGGACTCTTCAGAAGGGCCTTGGGTACTAATAGCCAGTGCATTTGGGCTAGGTAAAAGAGTACCTGTAACTCAATTTAGATTACAAAAAAGAGCAGGCATGGGCTTGAGAGCGATAAAATTCAGAATTAAAGATGACGTATTAGTTTGTTTGAAGGTCCTTGGAGAAGGGGAAGAACTACTTTTTGTGACCGAAAAAGGCGTCATAGTTAGAACAAACGCAGATAAAATATCCCAGCAATCTAGAGCCGCTACTGGAGTAAAATTACAAAGATTAGATGAGGGTGATCATTTATCAGAGGTTGTATTAGTTCCTCATGAACAAACAGAAGAAACAGACCAATTCAACCAAGGCAAAGAAAATTAAAAGAAAATTGTTTATAAGATAATATGGAAATTCTTGATATTCTAATTTTAGGTTCCGGGCCTGCAGCACTATGCTTAGCTTCAGAGTTAGCCAAGCAAGATCTAAATATTAAGGGAATATCAACTAAATCTCCAAATGAAAAATGGGAAAATACATATGGTATTTGGGCTTCTGAATTAGAGGAATTAGGATTAGAGTCTTTGTTATCTCATCGGTGGTGCAAAACAGTTAGTTTTTTTGGAAATGGCGAAAATAAAAGGGGAGATATTCCTACAAACCATAATTACGATTATGGTTTAATAAATCGAGAAGCTTTTCAAAATGAACTTTTAAAAAATTGTCAAGGGATTGAATGGTTGAATGAAACAGCAAAAGATATTAAAGAGAAAAATAAACTATCTGAAGTGATTTGTTTTTCAGGTCTAAAAATAAAGGCGAGGTTAGTTATTGACGCAAGTGGTCATAAAAGTAATTTCATAAAAAGACCAATCCAAAATGAAATCGCTCAACAAGCTGCGTACGGGATTGTCGGTAAATTTTCATCGCCACCAGTAAATAAGGATCAGTTTGTTTTAATGGATTTTCGTCCAAATCATTTAAACAATGAAGAAAAGTTATCATCTCCATCCTTTCTTTATGCAATGGATCTTGGAAATGAAACTTTTTTTGTTGAAGAAACATCATTAGCTAGTTATCCTGCATTATCCCGAGAGAATCTCAAAAAAAGACTTTTGAAAAGATTGAATAGCAAGGGTATTCAGGTAAGTGAAGTTTTTCATGAAGAAAATTGCCTTTTCCCAATGAATTTACCCCTCCCATTTAAAAAACAATTTGTACTTGGTTTTGGAGGGTCTGCAAGCATGGTACATCCTGCATCAGGATACATGATCGGATCATTATTAAGAAGAGCCCCACTCCTTGCAAAAAAATTAGCAATCTTTTTAAAAGAACCTAATCACAGTTCTCTTGAGCTAGCAACAAAAGGTTGGGAAATACTATGGCCTTACGAGTTAATACAAAGGCATAAACTTTATCAATATGGTTTAAGAAGACTGATGAGTTTTGACGAAAGTAGATTAAGAAGCTTTTTCTCAAATTTCTTTAGATTATCGACCAATGAATGGGTAGGTTTTCTTACTAATACACTTCCACTTCCAAAACTAATTTACGTGATGAGTAAGATGTTTATAAATTCACCTTTAAAAGTAAAACTAGGAATGCTTAAGTTAAATTAGTATTTTTTTATTTTCGCCAATCATCAATATTAATATCTGGGAAAACTTTATCTTCTTCCTCAATATCTTCAAGAAATTTTAAATTAATATTGGAATGATTTTTAATCATTTCAACTATTTTCCAGAACCTGAACAAATGCCTTTCTATCCTCTCTTTTGCAAGCTCTGTTGTAGTTCCAGCTCTTAGTATAAAACTCCAATCAGAGGACTCGGAAAGAAGTAATTCTCTTGCTGCTTGCTTGAAAAGTCTTGGAGATAAGTCATTATTATAATTTTTAGAGCATAAATCAACAAAAGTTGATCCTGCTTTAGTGATTTCGGGAACAATCCACGCATTTGCATCATTAATCCAGTAGTTATGGTAACCTCCTTGTCCCCAGCTTGATGGTGATGGATCGCATATCTGAAGATTTGGCTTTTGAATTAAGAATTCTTTTAAATTTGTAAGCTTAATTGAATATTTACTAGAATTTTTTAAAATATTTTCAATAAAAAAAGGACCTTCATACCACCAATGACCAAATAACTCTGCATCAAATGGAGCTACCAATAAGGGCTTAAAGGAAGAGGATAATGTTAATTTTTCTAATTGTTTGGATCTCGCTAGAAGATAAGAATCAACATGTTCTGCAACCTTCTTCTTAGCTTCACTTTCTAAGTAAAACCCCTTTTCCCCTAATGGGACCTTATCATCTGTAATCTTATGAAACTTTAAGCCCAAAGGTCTTTTAGTTGAGATACCTTTCTTTTGGAGTTTGGAGATAGGTAATTCCCATCCCAAATCTTTATGAAATTCCCTATAAACTTTGTCTCCCGGGAACCCGTCTTTTGCAGACCAAACCGGTAAAGTTGACTCACTATCTCTACCAAAGAAGGCAACGCCTTTTTTCGAGCATATTGGAGCGTACACTCCATACCTAGGCCTTGGTGTAGCGTTTAGAATACCATGACCGTCTAAGACTGCATATCTAATTCCGGAATTAAATAGCATTTCATCTAAATTCTCATAATATGCACATTCAGGTAACCAAATACCTAAAGGCTTAGTTCCAAAAATATTTTCATGGCTCCTAATGGCTGTATTGATTTGTCCTTTAACAGTTTCTGGATTCTCCCTTAAAATTGGCAAATAACCGTGCGTGGCAGCACAAGTAAGAATATCCAAATTTCCAGAGCTATTTAAAGCTCTAAACTTCTCAATTAAATTTCCAGAACATTTTTGCCAATACAAGTACTTGTCATTAATGTTATTAATTAAAAATCGAGAGGCATTTTTTTCTTCTTTTGGTAGTTCGTTTAAGAAATCATTTCTTGTTTTAATCCAACTTGGGAATGTTTCTTGAATTTTTTTATTATTTAGAAGTGTTAATAATGTTGGAGACAAACTAATAGTAAGTTTGGTATTTAAAGGATTTTCATTTTTGGAAGATTCTATTGATTGAAGTAATGGTATATAACATTCCAAAATCGCCTGAAATAACCAATCCTCTTCTAAGGAGTTTTTTTCATTTTTTCTGACATAAGGTAGATGAGCATGTAAAACTATTGCTAACTGGCCTAAAACATTATTTTTAGAGTATTGCCCATTCATACTTTTATAATTTATGCCTGTAGTTCTATAAAAATCAAAATTTTTTTATAAAAAGAAGGTTTTAATCTTAAAACAATACTTTAAAAATTTAAGTATTTGATTTTTTTTTTCAGAATTTTAACCAATTTTATTTAAGTTATAAACTTTCAGCAAATTTTTATTGAACTAAATCTAGTCAAATTTTTTTAATTAGCTTAATATAAGTGCAGGTTATTTCATCTGATGTCAAAAGATCCTGGAAGAATTTTGATATTTGATACAACTCTTCGAGATGGGGAGCAATCTCCTGGTGCAAGTCTAAATCTCGAAGAAAAACTTGCTATCGCCCATCAATTAGCAAGATTAGGAGTAGATGTTATTGAAGCTGGATTCCCTTTCGCAAGTCCAGGAGATTTTAAAGCTGTTAATAAAATTGCTAATGCTGTAGGGAAAGAAAATGGCCCTATAATATGCGGTTTAGCTAGAGCGTCTAAAGGAGATATAAAAGCATGTTATGAAGCAGTAAATCCAGCTCCCAAGAAAAGAATACATACTTTTATAGCGACAAGTGATATCCATCTCAAACACAAACTTAAAAAATCCAGAAAAGATGTTCTTGATATAGTTCCAGAAATGGTTAATTATGCAAAATCCTTTGTAGATGATGTTGAGTTTTCTTGTGAAGATGCCTCAAGGAGTGATCCTGAATTTTTATACGAAGTAATTCAGCTAGCAATTACTGCAGGTGCGACAACAATAAATATCCCTGACACTGTTGGGTTTACAACTCCTAGTGAATTTGGCAACCTAATAGCCGATATAAATAAAAATGTTCCAAATATTGATGAAGCGGTAATCTCGGTTCATGGTCATAATGATTTAGGTTTAGCAGTAGCCAATTTTCTTGAGGCAGTAAAAAATGGAGCAAGGCAACTAGAATGTACTATTAATGGAATTGGGGAAAGAGCCGGGAATGCCTCTTTAGAAGAATTAGTAATGGCACTTCATGTTAGGAAAAGTTTTTTTAATAGCTTTTTCAAAAGAAATCCGGATTCCCCAACCCCTCTTACGGCTATAAGAACAGAAGAGATAACAAAAACCTCTAGACTTGTTTCTAACCTAACTGGAATGACTGTACAACCTAATAAAGCAATTGTGGGAGCTAACGCTTTTGCACATGAGTCAGGTATTCATCAGGATGGTGTTTTAAAAAATAGACTAACTTACGAAATTATCGATGCAAAAACTGTTGGTTTGAGTGACAACAAAATATCTTTAGGGAAACTTAGTGGAAGAAGTGCGGTAAGAGCTAGATTAGAAGAGATGGGATATGACTTGAGCCGAGAAGATTTAAATGATGCTTTTGCTCGTTTTAAAGATTTAGCTGACAGGAAAAGAGAAATTACTGATAGAGACTTAGAAGCAATTGTTAGTGAACAAGTCCAGCTCCCAGAAGCTAAATTTCAATTAAGTCTTGTACAAGTAAGTTGCGGAAACGCCTCTAAACCTACTGCCACCATTTCGCTTCTAAATACGGAAGATAATAGTGAGAATACTGCTGTATCAATAGGGACTGGGCCCGTTGATGCTGTATGCGAGGCATTAAATAAATTAGCTAAAGTTCCTAATGAATTAATTGAATTTTCTGTTAAGTCGGTAACAGAAGGAATTGATGCTTTGGGCGAAGTAACAATAAGAATAAGAAGGGATAATAAAATATATTCTGGCCATTCTGCTGATACAGACGTTGTAGTTGCTGCAGCTAATGCTTATGTTAATGCTTTAAATAGACTTGTATTTTCTGAGAAAAAAAATTCAATTCATCCACAATTTGATAATTTAGAGAATTCTGATAATAAATTTCTATCTAATCCAGCAAATTAAATTATTTTCTTAGGATTATTAAGGAGCATTAAAAAGTAGTCTCTTAATAATGTAGATTAAATTAATAGTTAAAGCAGTAAATAATGAGAGAAAGGGTACTTGGTTACTGGGCACTTTCATGGGTTGGCTTAATCGGCAACATAATTGCACTTCCAATAATCGCATTAATAATAAGTTATGGGCCTCCACTAAAAGTTGCCAATATTACTCTTGCCATAAGTCTTGGATGGCCTGCTGCAATTGTTGGAATAGTTTCTTCAGCAGCTCTTTTAGCAGAGAGAAAATGGGGAGTAACTTTAACTTTGGTATCTCTATCAATGGTAATTTCTGGTATGGGCCCTTATTCAGTTGTAAGGCTCATAACTCTTCAAGACATTTATGGAGTTGGTGGGTTTACACTTTTAACAACATTATTAAGTACTTTAGCTCTTCTTTATTGGTGTAATCCAAAACATCGAAGAAGTATTAGGTTATAAAATTGAAAATCAAGAAAAAGTATTATTCTTGCTAGTTGGATACTGAATTCTTCTATGTCTAATTCTTTTCCAAACATTCAAGAATGCCCTTTTTATTAGAAAAATTTCTCCTTTTGATAAATTACTATTATCTAATTGCCCATCTTTTTTACGCGAGTAGATAATATTAGAAATTGTTTTCAAAGCTTCATTATCAGATGCATTAATATTCATAGCTCTTAGTGCTGCTTCACATCCATCGGCAAGCATTAAAATAGCTGTTTCTTTAGACTGTGGAATAGGCCCTTTGTATCTAAAATAATATTCATTAATGTCGAGATTTTTTTCTTTAGCTTTTTGAAAAAAATATCCCATTTTAAGGGTACCTTGATGTTCAGGAATAAAATTTGCTATCAGTTTAGGTAGTCTATTTTTTCTTGCAAATTTCAATCCTTCATCAACGTGAGCCTGTAATACTTCTGCACTTTTAATCGGATCATCTAATTCGTCATGCGGATTTTTTGAACCATCCTGATTTTCAATAAACCAATTGGGTGCGTGTAATTTGCCAACATCATGATATAAAGCTCCGGTTTTAATTAGATCAATATCGCCACCAATCATTCTTGTTGCTTCCTCTGCTAAACCACATATAAGTAAAGTATGTTCAAAAGTACCGGGAGCTTCTAGAGACAATCTTCTAATTAGAGGTTTCTCCTTATCAGCTAATTCGAGTAATCTTGCTTTAGTTAATAATCCGAATATCGATTCAAAAATGGGAATAAATAAAATTGTAAAAAGCATAACAATTGCCAATAGCAATGAATCAGAGAATATATTCCCATTAGCTAAAACAAAATCTTGCTTATCAATAAGAGAGATTTTATCTTTACCTATCAATATCAATTGACTAAAGTACGATCCTATCGGGATAAAAATTGATAGTTGAAGTAACTGCGCTCTACTTCTTATTCTTCCTCCAAGAAGAGATACTATTGAGGCACAAACTAATAAAATAAAAAATAAATTGCTATTGATAACAATTTCTGGGTCAGGCCAAATAAGACTCGCTATTGATACCCAAGCTAAAGCTGTTATGCTTCCCATTCCCTGAGATATTATTAATGCCGGTGGTATTATCATAGATAATGGACTTATGGTTGAAGCTAAGGCTAATTTCGTAACTTGTACTGCTAAGAGAAGAATAATGATCAAGAAGATCTGTCTTGAAGAAATTGTGGGATTCTCTTTTTTTGAAACTAATATCAAAACTCCGGAACTAATAAGTATTTCAGTAAAGGTCAAAAACCAAGAAAAAATATCTTCGATATTTAAAGGTGAGATAACAAGTAATTTATAAGAAGAAATTATTGAAATTAAAATGCATACTAAAAAAATTATGAGATTATCTATTCTTGAAATTTTAATTGGTTGTTTTACTGGGACTTGACTTCTCCTCCACAGATAAAACAATCTCTTTAAAGTAGTTGTGATGTTTTGCACAGAATATAGATAATTCTATTTGAATAATTTAAAATTATAGGCATGCTTGGTGTAAAAAGGAGATGTTTTTCTAAATGTCATTAAAATTAGACGGTAAAAAATTATCTCTTGAAATTGAAGAAAGATTAACCGATTATATCTCTAATAATAAGAAAATTGCAAAAAGAGCTCCTGGTTTAGCTGTAATAAGAATAGGTGAGGACCCCGCAAGTGGTGTTTATGTTAATAACAAGGAAAAAGCATGTTCAAGAATTGGAATTAAAAGCTTTATCTTTCATCTAAAAGATAGTGTAGAGCAAAAAGAAGTTGAACAATTAATAATGAAACTTAATTCTGATAATGATATTGATGGAATGTTACTACAACTTCCGATCCCAAAGAAGTTTGACGAGCAAAAACTGATCAGCTATATTAATCCAAGCAAAGATGTAGATGGACTAAATGAGATAAACATCGGCAAACTAGTGAAAAATGAGCCTGCGATGAGATCATGCACACCAGCAGGAATTATTAATTTATTAAGATCCCAAAATATTACAATTGAAGGTAAGAAAATTGTTGTCATAGGAAGGAGTTTGCTTGTTGGGAAACCCCTATCACTTATGTTGTTGAATCTAAATGGCACGGTAACAATTACTCACTCTAAAACATTAAATTTGAATAAAGTTTGTAGAGAAGCCGACATTCTAATTGCGGCTGCAGGAAAACCCAATCTTATAGATTCGAGTTTTGTGAAAGAAGGCGCAGTAATTATTGATGTTGGAATACATAGATTAAAAAGTTCCGATAAAAATCAAACCAGATTATGTGGCGATGTATTATTAGAAGATGTCATTTCTAAAGTATTTGCTTACACACCTGTACCAGGAGGTGTTGGACCAATGACAGTAACAATGTTACTTGTAAATACTATTTTTAGCTGGCAAAAACAATTTGGTTTATCATCAACTCTTAATGACCTTTTGCCATAAATCCAAGATGAAAATTTTTTTTACTAAAGGTATAAGATGACTGAATTAATAAATAGTATTTCTGATTTTGAAAAATATCTTAAAAAAACAAAAAAGGTTGTCGAGGAAGCACTTGATTTTTCTTTAGGCCCTGAGAATCCAGAAATATTAAGAGAGTCAATGAGATATTCCCTCTTAGCTGGAGGGAAAAGAATACGTCCAATTTTATGTTTAGCATCTTGCTCACTCGCTGGAGGAGAACCATCTCTTGCAGTTCCTACTGCGGTAGCAATAGAAATGATCCATACAATGTCATTGATTCATGATGATCTGCCCGCCATGGATAATGATGACTTGAGGAGAGGTAGGCCGACAAATCATAAAGTATATGGAGATGCAATAGCTATTCTTGCTGGCGATGCTTTATTAACAAGGGCCTTTGAAATGGTCTCTTTAAGGAGCCCTGGAGTCGATGCAATTAGATTATTAAATGTAGTTGGCGAATTATCCCTAGTTGCTGGTGCACCAGGCCTAGTAGGGGGACAAGTTGTTGATTTGGAATGCGAAGGCAAAGAAGTCGACCTAGAAACTCTCGAATATATTCATCTTCACAAGACTGGGGCTTTATTAAAGGCATGTGTAAGAACAGGCGCTATGATCGCAGGAGCTAACGAAAAACTATTACAAGCTCTTACAACATATGCAGAGGGAATTGGTTTAGCCTTCCAAATAATAGATGATATTCTTGACTTAACTTCCAGCAGTGAAAAGCTTGGTAAAACTGCAGGCAAAGATCTTTTAGCTGACAAAACTACTTACCCTAAGTTACTTGGAATGGAGGAGTCAAAGAAAAGAGCATTTGATTTAGTTGAAAAAGCAAAAGAAGCAATAGAACCTTGGGGTGCAGATGCAAAGTATTTAATATCGTTAGCCGACTTTATTACGAATAGAGACAGATAATTATTTTTAATTTATGTCTGAGTTTTTTTCCTTTTTTAATAATTCAGTTCTTTTCTGGAGTCTATTATCCTGTTTACTAGCTCAATTTTTTAAGATTGTATTCAATTTCTTTTCAACTGGAGAGATAAGATTTGGAATTATGTTCGAAACAGGTGGTATGCCCTCAAGTCATTCCGCCTTAATAGCTGGTGCAGCATCTGGTATCGGTTATGAATTAGGGTTTGATAGCTCAATATTTGCATTATCAGTTGCGGTAGCGCTAATAGTTATGTATGACGCTAGTGGTGTTCGAAAATCAGCTGGGATTCAAGCTGCAGAAATTAATAAATTATCAAAAAAACTAGACCCTCAGTCTGAATTACTATTAAAAGAAACCCTGGGACATACAAAAATTGAGGTCATGGTAGGGAGTTTTTTAGGACCATTAATCACTTTGCCTGGAATGTTTTTTTTAGGTTCTCCTCTCAAAATATTTGATTTGATAATAAATTAAGAATGCTTTGAAAAAGTAATTTGGGTGGTATTTATAAAGTTTTTTGCGACTTCTGGAGAACTTGGTAGATGTAAGTGAATCCAACTTGCATGTAATTTTTCATCAAAAAAGCCTTCATTTTTGTATTCAGTTTTCCAAGATTTAATTTTCCATGGGGAAGAAAGTTTCTTCTGATGATCAACATTTCCAAAATCGAGTTCAGAAAAATTATTTTCAATTTCCCAATAATGAAATTCATGACCTCTAATTAATTGATTTTGTTTAATAATCGGAGTATCTTTTAAACCCTTAATGTATCTATAACCTACTGAAAGTTTACTTTTTTTTGATCTAAAAGGTAGGACGCCACTCATTTTATGATTATTACCATTTTCATCTTTTATGAAGTCTCCTAAAATCATCAACCCTCCGCATTCAGCATATATAAATCCATTTTTGCGGAATTCCCTTAACGAATTTAAGCTTTTTGTAGAGTTACTTATATGATCAGCATATTTTTCAGGGAACCCCCCAGGAATAATTAAAGAAGAAGCCTCATTAGGTATTTCTTCATCATCATAAATACTCCATGAAATCAAGGGTATACCTATTTCACTTAAAAACTCCTTAGTTTCAGGGTATTGAAAATGAAAGATTTTATCTTCTGCAATTGCGATAGGTTTACTTTTGTCTATTGTGAAATCTTTAAAATTGACAGAATTAAATATTTTCTTTTGAGGAGATTTCAAAAATTTAATAAGAGAAAATACATCAAGATTTTTTTCGGCGAAATTTGCAAAATATTCAACATCAATTTTTTTTTCATTATCCATTGGAGATATCAAACCTAAATTAGCTTTATTTAAAGTTATTTTTGAATCAGATGGTAAAAAACCAAGAATTTCGATATCTTCATTTTTAAAAACTTCTTTGATTAATTTTTTATGTCTATCTGAATTAACGTTGTTAAATATAATTCCTGCTATTGTCAACTCACTATCGAAATCTCTAAAACCTCGAATAGTCGCCAAAAGAGAAGCTACTTGACCTCTAGCATTAACAATAAAAATTATTGGAGCATTGAGAAGTTTAGAGATATTAGCTGTGCTGGAATAGGTTGTTGGCCCTAATCCATCAAACAGACCCATTGCCCCTTCAATTAATGAGAATTCATATCTCAAAGAATATTTAAAAAAACTTTCTTTAACCCATTCCTCACCACTTAAAAAAATATCTAAATTCCTACAAATAGGTTGGCCAATTGAGCTAAGTTGTTGTTGATCAAGATAATCTGGACCAACCTTGAAAGTTTGTATCTTTATACCTTTTGAGAACGCCCAACAAGATAGCAAAAGAGATAATGTAGTTTTCCCACTATCAGTTGAAGGAGAAGATATTACACAAGGCATCTATTAGTTATTAAAACCATTAAATATTTGTAGAGCTATTTTAATAGAATTTTCAAAAAGAGGACTGGTATTACCTCTACTACTCCCCAATAATTTACTAACATCGTACTCTGATGTAGAAAAAGAATTCGGAACAACTTGTTCTATTAATTCCATATTAGCCATTCCCCCTGCTTCAAGTCTCATACATTCCACTGATTCACAGCCAAGTATTACACAAGTGTTATTTTTTTGAACCTCACTAATTTTTGAAATCAGCCTCAATCCAATAACTTGTCCTAAATGAATACTTGGATTTCCCAAAGATAAGGGATTAATTGATGCAGAAATTATTTCGCCATTAATTCTTTCAAACTCTATTTTTGTTGATTCTGTATCACTTTCAACTCTTAGAAAAGACCAACCAAGTTTATCGCTAATCCATGAAATCAAAAACAAAGCTTGAATCATATGATCTCCTGCGATATCAATGTCAATATCCGTAATATGATCTAAAATAGTTCTCCTCGAAGGCGGATCAAAAATCATTGCCAATGATTCCCTCCAATTTTTCAATCTAACCCAATTCAAA